>NZ_JWHB01000038.1:0-10113 GCF_000804305.1 Acinetobacter sp. YZS-X1-1
CTTACCATTCGTGGTTATTTGCAACAGTGCCAATATAAGCTTATGCTTGAATATCTAAGGTCATTTCAATTTTGTCCTGTGACCAGATTTCGATGTCATATTCAATCACTAGATCATCTGATTTTGAAATACGTTCAATATAAGTGGCGGTTTGACTTAAAGGAATACCTAAGTGCTGGCTCTCAAAATGAGACACACCGGTATTTTTAATTTTTAACTGACTACTCGTGTAATTATAATGAAAGTGATTTTTAATGACGTCTTGGACCGAAGTAATCACATTATAATTCAGCACATCTGGAAACAGCGCAACAGGTAAATAATTATATTCTAGAAGTACTGGTACATCATCAGCATAACGTAAACGGATAATTTCAATAAAGCCCAATTTACGATTTTCTTCACTAAAAAGATCACTGTGATCAAATCGCTCCAGCTGTCTGGTCGAGATCAGTTCAGTTTTGGCATTAAAACCCTGTGCCTTCATATAAGAACGAAAATTTTCAATTGAGTTTGGATAGTATTGAATTTTTTTATTACTCACAAACCAGCCGAGATTTTGCCGTTTGAAAATTTTATCTTCGGCACGAAGCTGTTCATAGGCCTTACGCACTGTTTCCCTTGAACAGTCAAACTTTAATGCCAAGTACCGTTCGGATGGAATCATTTGATTAGAACTGTAATTTTTTAATTCAGCCTCAATCAAATCTCTGATTTCCATATACTTCATTCAGTGAATCCAGTGAGTGCTCATAAGTGATAAAGATAGTACTAAATTAAAGAACAGAGGAAAATTGAAAACAAGGTACAGATCAGTAAAAAGATGCATTCCCTTGTTTTAATGAGAATGTTTAGCAGCATGATTGATACGTGATTCTGAGAGAATATCGTTGTCCACTCATAATGTTCTCATTTATGCAAAAAGAATAAACTAAATTTGTCTAGGAGAGTGGTGACAGTCTAATCTAATTAAAAGGCATCTACAAAATCGGCGGCTATTCGTAATAATCGACTGAGAAAATCACGTACCTTGATTCTAGACATTATTGCCCACCTCTACTAGCACATTTCCTGACACAGTCCCTATCTATACATTTGAATGCCTTTGACTCTTAAAGATTATCTTTAATAAAATGAGCTTTATAGGGCAATATACTAAGATCTCCAGACTGTTGAATCCGGCAAGCGCACTGAGTGCGGTTCCGTAACGTGACACTGGGTAACGTCTTGGACTGCTGTATGTAGACAAAAATTAAAGCTGTAGTTTAAGGCTGGCATCCTTTAAGATTTATTTTAATTTACCACTGATGTCTGGATTTTTAGCTAATTATACCATATCCAAAAAACATCTATTTACTAATAATTGCTTAGGCTATTTATTATAAAAAATAACCATACATCATTGATATATGAAAATTTATTTTTATTTTTTCATAGACATAAATTAATTAATTTTTTAAGCCTCTATACACTATAGCTAAATTCCAAATAAGTTACTGCAATGTTCTTTGAATAATAAATCTATATCCTTAATTCTAAGTCTTTTCCTAACTGATTTTATTTGAGCCTACATTTTTTCTATCAGATTTAAGTCAGGGCTATATTTGGGTAACCATACAAGGTAATGGCCTGCTTCTTGGATTAATTTTTTAAGACTTTTACCTTTATGAAACGTCGCATTATCCATGATGAAAAACACTTCTCTCTTTTAATTTCGGCAATAGATCATGCTCAATCCAACCCTCAAATACTTCTGTCGTGATAGAGCAGTTGAATAAACTCACAGTCAGTAACTTATTTTTAATCAAGTCTCCAATGGCATTACAACGGTTCTTAATTTGCCAATTAAATGTACCTTCTGCTCGTGTACCTTTATGATTATAGCTGTGGGAGCGGGTATCATCACTCTGAAACCCACTTTCATCAATATAAGTTAAGGAAAGTTCAGGTTCTAAATCTTCAATTAAATTTTTAAATTGTTCTCGTTAACGAGCATCTGATTTTGGAGGAGTTAACGTCTTTTTTACGTGATATTCCTGCTTTATGTATGCATTAAATACAGCATGAGTACTTACTCCCAAACGTTCAGCTCGTTCATACTGATAATCATCAGGATATTTTTCAATATCTGCCAATATTTGTGCTTCAATAATTTTAGCTGGACGCCCAGGAATAGGTTTTTGCTCTGTGGACTTTTGCCACAGTTGGATTGTACGTGTAGAAACACTGAAATGCTGTGCTGTTTTTCGCACAGACATTTTATCTCTAGTCATAATCTCAATGACTTTGTCTTTAAAATCTTTTGAATATCCCATAGTTTGCATTGTAGTTAATATTTTAGAACTTGGCTATATAAGCCAGCATTTCATTTACTGCGATTTGTTCGCAACTAAAAAGTGTAGCAAGTTGCTACACTTTTTAATTCCTATATTGATTTAAATGAATAGGTAGTGTTGCAAAAAGTATGCTGAGATTAAATGAAGCCATTATTGATATAAAATAAGGTTAAGTCGAAAGCTTTAAAGTGGCTTTCAAGCTTTTTTGAAAAATTACAACTTTTCCTAAAGCAACATCTAATCTGATGCCTTATTTTGCAATTATTTCCTTCAATACCTACAGTGAAAAAACTTACCAATACTTTACTCACAATCTTTAAACGCAGTGATAAAACTATCCCATTGATCACTTGAAATTCGGGTATAGTGAATACCTAACTGCTTCCACTTTTCTTTCAGTCGTTGGACTGTAGCTAGATCTCTTTATCCCAAAAATAATTCACAATCTCTCCTGTTTCTCTATGGTAAGAATAAATAAGTAATTATTTATTCTTTTATTCCCTACAAAATTCCAAAACTCATCAACTTCAAGACATTCATAATATTTTTGCTCAAGAGAAATTTGATAAATGGATTTACTCAATGCCTGCAATATGCCTTAAACCACTACCTCTAACCATCAGGTGTAGTATTTTATTTGTTATACCAGAATGACAACCTCGATAACTAAGAGCATGATCACCAATAAAGTGACGCTTGCAGTTTTTGCATTGATATTTTTGCTTACCATATAGTTTGAGGCCATTTTTCTTTATACTGACACTTAGACAGGTTGGACATTTGATTTCTAGTGTTATTTGCATCTCACTATCTTATCAAAAGCCAACCTGTTTTTTTCAGCATACTTTTTGAGACACCACCAAATGAACATAAGGATTGAACCTTAATCCAAAGAGAAATTATTTAATTCATTCGAACTTACCAGCTAAATGAACTAAAACCTGAACTTCAACAACTATATATTATTAGTTGCTATTTTATTCTCATTAAATCTCTAGCCGAATTTAAAGTGGATTCAAGCCATCTTTCTTACCAAATTTACTACGACTCGATCCTGTAAGCTTTTTCCCGGTAGTCTGTTATCTAACATGGTTCTTGGCTTAGCTGGTCCTCCAGCTGACATTAATAACTTAAATTTAAAGACCGCCATCAAGCGAATTTAAATTATTTGTGTTCGACCAGCATATAAATTTATCCATCAAAAACCTGATATTGATTGATCATTCTCATATAAAAACGTGAAAATAGGGAGTGAATATGTAGGATATAAAAACATTTCCGGATAACTATAAAATTAAAATTGGTCGGCTAGAAGAACATCAGAATTTAATATCTGGCCGCAGCAATAGTCTCTCAAAGACCAAATACAAATGAGTGTACTGAAGAAAATAAATTTCAATAATGCATGAGAATGTAATTGTTTTGAGGTTATTAAAAAAAGTGTAGCAACTTGCTACACTTTTTCGCTTTTTTGAATCAGCTGTTTTAAAAAATCTTCTAGTTGTAATAAACTGGCTTCGTCAATTTCCGAGATATTCAGAGAAACCTTAAGCTGTTTTTGATTCAGTTTAATATTCCCCGCAATCTTACCCGCATATTCAATTTTTCTGACCACTGATGTCGTGGTCAGTTTTTCTGGATCTTGACTCAATAATTTTTCAGCATAGGCAGTAACTTTGCTTTGCTCAAGTTTTTTGTCTTTTACTTTTTCCCAAGCTTCGAGTAAAGCCGTTTCGGCCTCAGAAAGTTGTTCCAGATGATCCGATAAAAATTTTTTGAATGCAGTTGCAGCAGTACGACCTAGCAGGCCTGGTTCCACATCAAGGTCATTTAAAATTGCTTGAGGCAGCTTTTCGTACGCTAAATACTTGTACATATCTTCGCGATTTAAACCCAGTGAATTGGCTAAACGTTGCTTGTTTTTCTTTAATTTCTCATCGAGAGAGTTCAGGCCAATAAAAATTTCATAATCTGTTAGATCCTGACGCTTTAAATTTTCTGCCAAGGTTAACAAAGATGCTTCTACATTATTTGCATCAATGATAATGGCTTCAATCACAGACTTACCGAGTAACTGATGCGCCCGTAAGCGTCGCTCGCCTGCAATCAGTTCATATTTCAGATTATCCAGTTTACGCACTGTAATGGGCTGCAAGAGGCCGATTTCATTAATAGAATCCGCCAGTTCCTTTAACTGTGACTCTTCAAAGACTTTACGCGGCTGGTTTGGACTGCGGCTGATATCCTCAATAGGGACATTACGTCTAAACTCTTTTAGCTCTTTAATATTGTCTTTCTGTGCTTGCTGGTGTTTTTCTGTATTCTGTTTCAGTTTCTGAGCTAAAAGCTCCTTGGTGCTTGCCATAATGCTCTCAGGTTTAAACTTTCGCTACAATTTCATTGGCAAGGCTTTCAAAAGCCTTACGTACTTTTGAATTTTTTTCTACTTTCAAAAGTGATTGTTGCAGAATTGCTGCTTGATTGACTTTAGTACTTTGAGGAATGGTGGTTTCTAAAATTTTTCCCACCTGTTTCAAGGCTTCATCCCGAATCAGTTTACAAACATTCTGACGTTCATCATGCTTAATCAGTAAAGCGCCCAAAAGCTCTAAATCTGGATTAATACGTTTGATCTTTTCAAGATGGTTTAAAAGATCTGTTACCCCATACAGTCCATATTGTGATCCGGATTCGATAGGGATAATGACATGGGTTGAAGATGCCAGCGCATTGCTGGTTAATAATTTAAGACTAGGTGGACAATCAATCAATATGAAGTCATAAAGATCTTTTAACAGTTCTAGCTTGATCTTTAACTCTTCAGAAGGACGGGGAGCTTCTTCTTTTAGTTGGTCTTCTGTTTTTCCTAAATTCAAGGAACCATAAATTAATGATACTTTTTCAAAGTTCGTTTCTTCTTGTAATGCATCTGCCAACAACGAAATATCGCCCACCAGTAATTCTGCTGTAGTCACAACAATTTCGCTTGGATGTTGGATCCCAATATGTAAACTTGCGTTTGCTTGAGGATCTAAATCAATGACTAAAACTTTATTGCCCAGATTGGCAAGTTCTGAGGCGAGGTGCACAACAGTCGTTGTTTTGCCACATCCGCCTTTATGGTTAGCAACAGTAATAATTTTTGCAGACATGCGTGTCAGATGCTTCCGTATTTGAATGTCTAGTAATATAAATAACTTTCACTCATCTTACTATAGTTTTTAAATTTATAAATCCTATTTGTTCAGATGTAAAACAGCTTAAAAAATAAATCTTTAACTAGGCTAGCTTAATTAATAATTAGAATAATTAGTTATTTAGCTAATTAATAATTAAGAGCATATTTTTATTATATAAAACAAATACTTATTTCTTTAAAAGTGGAAGGTTTGTCACCGTAAAGTGGAAGGTTTGTCACCGTAAGGTGGAAGGTCTGTCACTCTAAGGTGGAAGGTTTGTCATCGTAAAGTGGAAGGTCTGTCACTGTAAAGTGGAAGGTCTGTCACTAGGGTGGAAGGTTTGTCACTGCTACTTTTTAAACTGCTGTTTTTTAAAAAAATATATTAAAAAAACAATAATTTAGGTTGTTAATAAAGTCCCGTAAATAAGCTTTAAAGGTGGAAAGGTTGTCACTGTGTATTTTTGACCTGTGGATAATCTGTTTTTATTGGATATTTCCTGATGATTATATGTGCAGTTATACCTTTCAAATCTAACTGAAAGGTGGAAGCCTTGTCACATCAGGGTTTCTATTTAACTTAACCTATCTGAATGTGGGTGAAAAAAAGTAAAAATAGTCATTCTAAACTGTAATTTCGAGGGCTAAAGGTGGAAGGTCTGTCACTGTAGGGTGGAAATACTTTATTAAATTCCACTTTAAAAGCAAAAAACCGGATAATAACGCTTTTTTTTGATGACGGACCTTCCACTTTTAGAATCTTGTGGTGAAAGTCTTGAAAGTTTTTCCACTTTTGTATATAAAAACTAAGTCAAATTATAAATATCACGGTTATGACAGAATCTGAACCATTGCAAGAAGAAACGAATTATATTCCCTACTGTATAGGCAACATTCGCCATAATGGCGTTGTCAGTACCAGTAACCGCTTAATTCGCCCAATCGAGTTGTCATCCAATGAATATAAGGCACTTCTATATGCAATGGCGGTTGCAAATTATAGTGAGAAAAATAGGGTAGATGGTGAAATTACCGAACAAACTTATATTTATTTGTATAAGGATGATTTGGCAGATTTACTAGGATTAAATAAACGTAACTCAATTAATGTTGCAATAGATCGGATCTATAAAGAGCTTTCATCCCGGGTAGCTCATTTTATTATTGAGGAGCCTGCTGATAATGGTAAGAGAAAGACTAAAAAAGTACATTCTGTCGTTCCCATTATCCGTGAGTTAAGATGGGAAGATGACTCTAAAAATGCAATTCAGATTCGTTTTACCAGTGAAGTATTACCGTATTTTACTCAACTAGCTGGGGGAAATTTTACTACCTATCAGCTAAAACATCTTTTCGCCCTTGATTCTGTTGCCAGTATGAGTCTTTATACGTATTTCATTAAAAACGAATTCAAGTATGCCAACCAGAAGAGTTATGAAGTTCCATTACTTTTAGAAAATTTGAAAGCACTGATTGATATTAATGAAACAAAATATGATCGTTGGGTAGATTTCAGGCGCTATGTATTAGACAAAATAGTGGCAGAAATTAACGAAAATACAGATCTACAATTAGAGTATGAAACTGTTAAGAAAGGCCGTCCAATTGTAGGTGTGAATTTTAAACTGCATCATCGGATTGCTGATAAAGCACCGGATGAAATGGCAGTAATTGAAAAAATCTATCTTGATGTTCCATTTGAAGACAATGTATTCGTAAAAGAGTTAGGTGCTAAATTCGATATGAATGTACGTTCCTGGTATATTTTTAATAATGATGAAAATTATCAGCAGTTCAAGAAGTGGTTTAAAAAAGTAGGGTGTCTCACTGACTCTCAAGCAAATATTGTCATTAATGACACTTTATTCCAAATGGATTTTGCTGAAATTGGTATAGGACTGAATGACTTTAAACGAAACATGAAGCATAAACTTAAAAATAATCCGGAATTCGTTCAAAGTATTCGTGAAAGACTGAATGATATTTTTGGTAAAGACCTTATTTAGAAAAAAGTGTAGCAACTTGCTACACTTTTGGAGATATATGTTCTTAAAAATACAAGTGGTAAGGACTATAGAAGAAAAACGGCTCTATTGCATATAGGCTTTAGAGATAGATCCTTCCTAAGTTAGGCAAATTAGGTATAAAGTTTGCCTAATTTCGTAAATCTATCCAAAACTGCTACCCGTAGATGAATCTCATACCTGACTTTAAAAATGTTTTTCCGTCAACTCATCTCCTAATAATTTAATGCAATGCGCCTTGGTTTTAATCAAACTGCATCGATGATAACCTGACTTTTTTTCCAAACAGCTCTACCTAGACATTTGACTGTTTTTAATAATTCGTTTTTCTCTAAAGATTCTGTTGTTTGATCTTTTTAGAATTTTGCATTTTTTTTTCTGGAGTAATGACAGTATGTGCTCATCGGTCTGAAATCACTTCTCTGCAGCATTTTATGTCTTACGCCCCATCGGTATAGACAGAATCTATTCGCTCATCTGACTGAATTTGGTCCAGCAAATCCTGAGTAATTGTGAATCACTCACATTATTTGTCGCAAGGTGAACGGCTCCAATTTGCATGGTTTCAACATCTATACAATAAGTTTATCTCATTCGACGGTATTCTGGGTGATGTTTCTTACGCTTCCATTCACCTTCACCTAAAGATCTTGAACCCGTAGAGTCGATGAATAGGTGTAACTTATCAGTAACCTATCACGAATTTTTTAATAGCTTATCGCAATATCAATATGCTTTTGTCATCTACAGAGGACAGAGTAATCTAGTACTCTCCAATTCAAGCTACAGAGTTTAATTAGACTTCGAACAAAGCCTGTGGCCATGAATAAAAAAAGATGGAAAAAGGATTTGATCATTAAATAGCATTTAATGGCTTTATCGGAATAAGTTTGATTTCGTTCGTGCTTGCTTTGTGGTTGTGCATACCATTGGGTCTTAGGGTCAAACCAGATTGATATATTTCCTCGCTTGATTAAAGTTTAGTTATACGAGGACCAATTGGTTATAGGGTGGATTCTAGATGTAGGTGTCCTGGAAACTATATTGCTAAAGAAGCCTTTAAGAGTAAAGTAGTTTCGTGCAACAAAATCGTTTTAGAACTTTTAATCTTATCTGTAAATTTATTTCTAAAATTACTAGGGCGTGTCATTAATTAAGCCAGATGATTGTTGAAGCCAGGTAGATCGCTGATAAGAAGTTTTGAGCCAATTTATCATAGCGTGTGGCGATTACTTTAAATTGCTTTAGCCTTGCAAAGGTATTCTCAATTAAATGCCTGATTTTATAAAAATAACAACCCATATGATCATTATTTGAAAGCGTATTAGATTTTTTGGAAATATTGGTTTTATTACCAGTATTTTCTATCTGTTTTCTCAATGACTCAGAGTCATACCTTTTATCAGCATAGAGAATTTTTGTCTTATTTAGGTCTATGTTGTTAACTAAGTTCTATGCCACTTTTATATCGTGTATTGTGCCATCCTTTATTAGAAACTAAACAGGATTCCCATTAGAATCCCCCCCAAATGAATTTTAGAACTGTTTCCACTGATACTTTTTGAGATTGCTTGATCCTTGATTCCTGTAGCGTGCTGCAGAGCTCTCACATTACGGGCATCATTAGACACCTATTCCGAATCAGCATCAGATCAAATTAACTTTAATATTTTTTAATAAGTTATTGTCTTTTGACTATGGGGAAAGCTTCTTGAATATGGAATTTGGTTCTCCAAAAGAAGCAGGTAAATCCCTCCATGGACAGCCCGTACGAATCCTAAAAAGAATAACTTCAATAAAATTTTCAAGATTTTGTTTATTCTTAACCACACCCAACACCTTGTATACCTAGCTTCTGCATAAAGCGAACCACAATACAACGTGCAATAACATAGCCTTCAAGTTTCAATTGTTGCCAGACCTTACGCACACCGTATCGACCTGAACTTTCTTTCCAAATTCGTTTAATTTGTTCAGCATGATGCTCATCATGTAGATCTCGTTTCGCTCGATGTTCTGGATTGTCAGCGAGATCTAAAGTTCGGTAATAGGTTGAAGCTGCGATCGGTAAAATCTTACAAATAGCCTCAACGCCAGATAGGTCTTTATTGTTATGGATACAATCCACCATTATTTGTGTAGGCGGTCGAGCTCCGCCTGGGCGAAAAAAGCGGCTGCTTTACGTAGAATTTCATTGGCACATTTTAATTCTTTAATTTCACGTTCCATTTGCTTCATTTTTTCTTGATCAGATATCTGTTGTACTTTAATAGGATTTTGTTGATCTAAATGCTTTTGATACCAAACACGTAGTGTTTCAGGAGTACAACCAATCTTAGGCGCAATTGCTGTGATTGCAGCCGAATTCGATGGATAATCTTTTTCAGATTCAATCAATAATTGAACCGTTCTTTCTCTGATTTCAGGGGTATATTTTAATTTTGTCATCGAACCTTGCGAAGCAGTGCTTCTCACTCAGAATATTGATTCTCCGACAAACCCGGTACGGTTCATGATTTCTTCATCATCAGCCGTGTAATCGATTTCAGTGACACCATGTAGGCCAAACAAACAG
>NZ_JWHB01000039.1:0-22065 GCF_000804305.1 Acinetobacter sp. YZS-X1-1
CCTCACTATCTTATCAAAAGCCAACCTATTTTTTTCAGCATATTGAAACACCACCGAAGATGATTAGGTAGTTATCTTGCTGAACACCGTTAGAAAACGAGCTGATAGCATAGTTTATGACGAAGCGAAAAAGTGAATTAAAGACTAAAATGGGAGGTATAAGCTCGCATTTTTGCATTCATATAATCACCACTATCTTGAATGTAGCTAAATTCCTTAATACGACAGAACCAAACTATACAAGCAGATGAACCAGAAAAGGACCTACCAAAACCATAAAAATACCAGCAAGTACCATTGTTAAGCTGGCAATCACCCCTTCTTCTTTATCACGACTATAGGCTTTAGTCGTTCCAAATCCATGTGCTGCGTTGCCCAAAGATGCACCCATGACAAAATGAGATTTTAACGGTAAGGCGGCTAGCACAATATCACCAATGATCATACCTATAACACCAGTAATCATGGTAAACAAAATAACCAGTTCGACAGAGCCACCTATATGATTGCTCAACTCCATTGCAAAAGGTGTAGAAATGGAACGCGCCATTAAGCTATAGGTCGTTGACTGATCAAAATTAAACAGCTTAGCCAAATAAAATGAACTGATCATTCCTGCTAGCATCCCTATCACCACGCCCATACTGATAGAAAGTAGATGTGTTTTGATTATTTCACGGTATTCATAAATTGGAATGGCAAAGGCGACTGTTGCAGGGCCTAACATCCAGACAATCCATTGGTTATCTTGCATATACGTATCATAGGATATATTCAAAGATAAGATTAAAATAATCAGAAGGATAGGGGGTAGTATCGCTGGTGATAAAATGAGATAAGGATATTTTTGATGGATTTTTTTTACGACAGTATAAAAAAGTAAAGTTGAAATCAGACAAACAATGGCGATTAAAGTCATGATTATTTTCCATCCTGATCTATATTACGCAGAGATTGGGAGCGATTATTCTTGATTTTATTTTCAAAATGAAAGCCAAGATGTACACTATATGCTGTAACCACCATGACACAAATGGTGCCCAGAATAACAGCAAAGATTAATTGCCAGCCTTCTGTTAAAAAAAGATGTTTATATTTAATTAGTCCAACAAAACAGGGAATAAAGAATAAAACCAATTCACCCAAAATAAAATCGGAGCCACTCTTGATCCATTCAAGTTTAAAAAATCCAGTCAATAAACCTGCTAAAACAATAAAAAGCCCGATCACTGCACCAGATACTGGAAGTTTAAATAAGGATTGAAGTATGCTGCCAATCCACCAGAAAGCAAGTAATAAACTGATTTGCAAAATGATTTTACTGATATATTTGAGTCGGGTCGAATGTTCGATTTGTACAGGCATTAATATCACAGCTTGATTTTGAAGATAAGGTAATTTTATATGCTGTACGTATGTGAAATAATGAATAATTTTATAAATATTATTCTATATTGGAATAATTTATGGATCTAAAATCACTTAAAATTTTTGTTGAAACTGTTAATAGCCAGAGTTTTAGTTTAGCTGCAGTACGTTTGTTTATGACGCAACCGACTTTAAGCAAGATCATTAAAAGCTTAGAAGAAGAGTTGGGAACAGCACTATTTAAAAAAGGTGAAGCAGGAAGAAAACGTGAAGTCGTACTGACTTATACAGGCGAACTGATTTATCAGCATGCATTAAACATACTGTCAGAACATGAAAAAATATATAACACGATTGAGCAAGTTAAGTTACTTAAAAAGGGTAAACTGACTTTAGGTTTACCACCATTAGGTTCTGTCTTATTTAGTTCACTTATTGCCTTATTTCATAAGCAACATCCGGATATACAGCTTAGTTTTTTAGAGGTAGGCTCAAATAGTATTGAGGAAGCAATTGCAGATAAACGTATTGATGTTGGTATTTTACTTGGTAATTTTCGACCGACTTTTGCGTCAATCCCAGTTGTTGATTCAGCAATGTGTTTACTATCCATAAAAGATTCACAGTGGAGAAATAGGAAAACTGTAAATTTGATCGAATTAAAAGAAGAATCCTTTCTATTATTTTCTGATACCTTTACTTTGAATAGTATGATTATTAAAGCAGCAAATACAGTAGGTTTTGAACCTAAAGTTGTCTGTAAAAGCAGTCAATGGGACTTTATTGCAAAAATGGTTGAATCAAATATGGGAATCGCATTACTTCCTCAAATATATTGCCAGCAATTAGATCAGGAAAAATTCAACACTGCCGTATTGGAAAATCCAGGTTTAAATTGGACTTTAAGTATGGCCTGGAATACGACTATAGCAATGAGTCCTGCAACTAGAGCATGGCTAAATATTGTAAAAGATCATAAACAGAAAATTCACTTTTAGTTCAATGCTTTTACAACCAGTTTTTGATTGTCGTTACAATCAGTTTTGGCTGTTTAATTCATCGGTTCTATCGCATTAAGGAATTTAGGTCTATTTAACTTATGTTTACCTAAAATCTAGTTTATAAATTATTTTTACAATATATTTATTAATTTCAATATTTTGAAGAAAAATAATAGAAATTTATAAAAAATTAGTTCATGAACTTATAGGATTTTTAAGAGCATTTATATGAATGACTAAGTACTGTGAAAAAAGAGAACTAGATGACGTTTAGATAAAATTTTCAATCAAATAATCTTATTGTTGTTATTTCTAGTCACATAGTCTATTTTTATTATATGAATTATTCTTCCTCACCCAAAAGACCACGTGGTCGACCAACCAAACACGGTTGTAACTATGCAGACACTAAAGAAGTTTTAATCCACCGAGGTATCGAGTTACTGACCGAACGTGGAATGAATGCTATGAGCTTGGATGATCTCATGAAATCAGTCCAAGTTCCTAAAGGGTCTTTCTACCATTATTTTGTAAATAAAGAGGCTTTTATTTTAGAAGTCTTAGATGCTTATGAACTTTATTTTGTGAAGCGATTGAATAAGTTTTTAAGTCAAACTGATCTTTGCCCACTAGAAAAGCTGCAAAATTTTATAAAAGATGCGGGTGAAAAAATGCAAAAATATGATTTTAAACGAGGTTGTATTTTAGGTAACTTAGGACAAGAAGTGTCGTATTTGCCACAAGAAATCATTGCCCGAATCGAAAGTATCTTCAAGGTATGGGAGAAATTAGTTTCTGACTGCCTACATCAGTCAAATTCACAATATAGCCTAGCTGATTGCGATGAAGCTGCTTATCAGTTTTGGATTGGGTGGGAAGGTGCAGTTCTAAGAGCACGTTTGGTCAAATCAATAAGTCCCTTAGATGCATTTTATCGCTTGTTTACTTTAGCTGTAAAACAACAAAATCACGTAAAAAGTTAATTAAAAAATAAATGCAGACGTCTGTATTTATTTTTTAATTAATTCTAGACAATCAGTCTAATTAAATGGAGAGGAAGTTCTATGTACAAAGGTATTGTAATTAATAAAGATGAAGCAGGTTACACATCACAAATTACTGAGATTGCATCAAAGCCTTTACAAGAAGGAGAGGTTAGAGTCGAAGTCAAATATTCAACACTCAATTATAAAGATGCTTTAGCCATTACTGGGCGTTCACCAGTGGTGCGTAGTTTTCCTTTGACCCCAGGCATCGATTTTTCGGGTGTTGTGATTGAATCAAAACATCCAGCATGGAAAGAAAGAGATGAAGTTCTACTGAATGGTTGGGGAGTGGGTGAAAAGTATTTTGGAGGGCTAGCCGAGCAAGTCACTGTTTCTGGTGATTGGCTCATACAAAAACCTTCTGCTTTTTCTTTTAAAGATACGATGGTTATTGGTACAGCAGGTTATACCGCAATGTTGTGTGTCATGGCTTTACAAAAACATGGTATTAAACCAAGTGATGGAAAAATTTTAGTGACAGGTGCAAATGGTGGAGTAGGTAGTATTGCCATTATTATTTTGAATCATCTTGGTTATGAGATTACAGCTTCAACTGGTCGACCTCAAGAGTCAGAATATTTAACCTATCTAGGTGCGAGTGAAATTATTAATCGTATTGAATTATCTTCCCCAGGAAAGCCATTAAACAAAGAAGTTTGGGTTGGCGTAATTGATACTGTTGGAAGCCATACTTTAGCCAATGCATGTGCAAGTACAAAATATCGTGGTGCAGTTGCTGCGTGTGGGTTGGCAGGCGGAATGGATTTTCCAGCAACAGTTGCTCCATTTATTCTAAGAGGGATTACCTTATATGGAATTGATAGCGTGATGGCACCAATCGAATTAAGAAAAGAAGCATGGGAACGTTTGGCTACAGAATTAGATCAGACAAAATTAGAAACAGTAACGACTGAAATTCAGTTGACAGATGCTTTAAATATTTCAAATGAAATTTTAGATGGAAAAATTCGAGGTAGAGTTGTTGTACAGATATAGTTTAACAAAATGAGTTGTGGGACTGTTCTAAATTTTGTGTAAGTACTTAATTTTCATTTATCCTACTGAGGATAATAAAAAGAGGTACTTCACATGGATGAAGCTACAATCAAAAGTATGGCAGCTGAATTAGCTAAAAGTTTAAAAACTCCTGAAGATTTAAACCAAATGACGGCCATATTTAAAAAGTTCATGATCGAAACCGCTCTGAATACTGAGCTTTCTGAACATTTAGGCTATGAAAAGCATCAACCTAAGAAAGGATCTAATGCATGTAATGGTTTTAGCTCCAAAACAGTTCTAACACAAGATGGGCAGCTTGCTTTAGATATCCCTCGTGATCGTGATGGCTCTTTTGAACCACAGATTATTAAGAAGCATCAAACACGCATTACTAACATGGATGATCAAATTCTTTCGTTATATGCGAAGGGAATGAAAAATAGAGAAATTGTTGCTTTTTTAAAGAAATGTACGATGTCGATGTATCTGCCTCCCTTATTAGTAAGGTGACGGATGCTGTCATTGAACAAGTGACAGAATGGCAAAATAGAACACTCGATAGTCTTTATCCTATTGTCTATTTAGATTGCATTGTTGTTAAGGTTCGTCAGCATTCAACAGTAATCAATAAATCAGTTTATTTAGCATTAGGCATTAACCTGGATGGCCAAAAAGAACTTCTTGGCATGTGGCTTGCTCAAACAGAAGGTTCCAAATTCTGGCTATCAGTCATGACAGAGCTTAAAAATCGAGGAGTGCAAGATATTCTTGTAGTCTGCCTTGCGAAGCAGCGCTTCTCAGGACTAAAAGGCTTTCCTGATGCGATAGCCTCTGTCTACCCTCATACTGATATCCAGCTGTGTATTGTACATGTTGTATGCAATAGCCTGAGATTTGTGAGCTGGAAGGACTACAAAGTTGTAACAGCAGGATTGATGGCGATCTATCAGGCAAGTACAGAGGAAAATCCTTTAAAGTCCCAAGATATCTTCTGCGATCAATGGAATCACCAGTATCCAAAAATTGGAGAATCCTGGCGGGCAAATTGGGAAAATATCCGAACGATCTTTAGCTATCCTGCTGAAATACGTCATGCGATTTATACAACAAATGCAATTGAATCATTGAATAGCGTGATCCGCCATTCAACTAAAAAGAGAAAGATCTTCTCTTCTGATGATTCAGTGAAAAAGGTCATTTATTTAGCAACTTCAAATGCTGCTAAAAAATGGACCATGCCAATTCAAAATTGGCGTTTAGCAATCAATTGGTTTACGATTCAGTTCGATGATCGATTAAAAGATCATTTATAAAAAAATGAGACTTACACAAAATAATTTACAGGCTCGTAGAAACATGAAAATACATTCTTTTGGTGAACACAATAACATTACTTTATCTAATAATTGTATTGAAGTTCGAGGTGCACGTGAGCATAACCTTAAGGATGTAGATGTTTCTATCCCAAGAAATGCACTTGTTGTTTTCTCAGGTGTATCGGGTTCAGGAAAATCATCACTTGCTTTTGGAACTATTTTTGCTGAAGCACAAAGAAGATATTTCGAATCTGTTGCACCTTATGCAAGACGCTTAATAGATCAGGCCGGAGTACCAGATGTTGATGCTATTGATGGTCTACCACCAGCAGTAGCATTGCAACAACAACGTGGTGCAAGTAATACCCGTTCTTCTGTTGGAAGTGTAACAACTTTATCAAATCTCGTGCGAATGATTTATTCGCGTGTTGGTGCATATCCTGCCGATCAGCCAATGTTATATGCCGAGGACTTTTCACCGAACACTCCTCAAGGTGCTTGTCCTACCTGTCATGGTTTAGGTCACATTTATGAAGTTACAGAATCGACAATGGTTCCTGACCCAACACTCAGTATTCGTGAGAGAGCTATCGCATCATGGCCACCTGCTTGGCACGGGCAAAACTTACGCGATATCCTAGTAACCCTAGGGTATGATGTTGATCGACCATGGAAAGATTTACCGCAATCGGATAGAGACTGGATTTTATTTACTGAAGAAACCCCAACAGTTCCTGTCTATGCTGGTTTAAGCCCCGCTGAGACTCAATCTGCACTTAAACGTAAACTAGAACCCAGCTATATGGGCACTTTCACTGGTGCTCGTCGCTATGTCCTTCATACTTTTGCTAATACCCAAAGTACGTTGATGAAAAAACGTGTTTCACGTTTTATGGAAGGAAAAATATGCCCTTCCTGTCATGGTAAACGCCTTAAACCAGAAGCCTTATCTATTACCTTTGCTGGAGTAGATATTGGTGAGTTTATGCAACTTTCTTTGGATAAGTTAACTTGCCTGCTTGAGCCCATTGTTCTTGGCAATTTCGACGCTCATGATGCTGGAGAAAAGACTAATAATAAAGTAACCCAACTTGATAGATCTGAACGAGCAACAACAGGTAGAGCAGTGCATTCTGTATCTCCAGATGTAAGACGTACGTCAGCACTTTCAGATGAAAAGAAAATTGCTGCCCAGCGTTTAGCAAATGGTGTGGTGGGGCGTTTAAATCAATTACGCCAGTTAGGTCTTGGTTATCTAACATTAGATAGAGCCACACCGACTCTTTCAGCGGGAGAGTTACAACGTTTGCGGTTAGCAACACAATTAAGTTCTATGCTATTTGGTGTAGTTTATGTACTGGATGAACCATCTGCTGGATTACATCCTTCAGATAGTCAGTCATTATATGATTCTCTCGATAAATTAAGAGACGCTGGAAACTCCGTATTTGTTGTAGAGCATGATTTAGAGCTCATGCGTCGTGCTCAATGGTTAGTGGATGTTGGACCAGATGCAGGAGAGCAAGGTGGTAATATTTTATATAGTGGAGTACCTCAGGGTTTAAGTGAGATTTCAGCTTCACGTACTGCAAGTTATTTATTTAATAAAATCCCAGTTACTCAAAGTTATGGACGTACACCCTCTGGTTGGCTTGAACTTAACAATATTTACCGACATAACCTGCATAATATTGATGCTCGTATACCTCTTGGTGTACTTACAGCAGTTACAGGTATTTCAGGTTCAGGTAAATCTAGTCTCGTTTCTCAAGCTTTACCCGAGTTAGTACTTTCATATTTAGGCAATGAATCTGAAACTGAAAACAATAATGAAAATAATCCTTTAAATGAAGGAATGTTGGTTACCGAGGTTACACAGGGTTCTCTGGCTGGTGATGTGGAGGCTATACAGCGTCTGGTACAGGTTGATCAAAAACCAATTGGCCGTACTCCACGTTCTAATCTGGCAACTTATACGGGTTTATTTGATCATGTTAGAAAGTTATTTGCTGGGACTCCTGAAGCTCGCCAAGCTCATTATGATGCTGGACGTTTTTCGTTTAATGTGGCTAAAGGGCGATGTGAAACTTGTGAAGGTGAAGGCTTTGTCAGTGTAGAATTATTGTTTATGCCAAGTGTATATGCCCCTTGTCCGACATGTCATGGTGCTCGATATAATGATGACACTCTGAAAATTCGCTGGAATGGACGTAATATTGCTGAAGTATTAGGAATGACCGTCAATGAAGCACGTGATTTTCTTGATGGAGAGGTCTCGATTGCTCGTTCACTACAATTATTAAAGGAAATTGGCCTTGGTTATTTACGTTTAGGGCAACCAGCGACTGAACTATCTGGTGGAGAAGCGCAACGTATTAAATTGGCGACCGAGCTGCAACGCAATCAGCGTGGAAATACACTGTATATACTTGATGAGCCAACTACAGGTTTGCATCCATCAGATGTAGATCGATTGTTAGTTCAATTGCAGCGATTAGTCGATGCGGGTAATACCGTGGTTATGATTGAGCATGATATGCGTGCCGTTGCACAAGCAGATTGGGTGATTGATGTGGGACCAGGTGCTGGAAATGCTGGTGGGAATATTGTTGTGGTAGGAACACCAAAACAAATAACAGAAAATCAAGATAGCCGTACTGCTCCATATTTAGTTAATGAGTTAGTGAGTCGTGATACTAAACGTTGATATTGCGAGTGGGTAGAATAAAACCTTAAATTAAAAGCCTGTAAAATCAATTAGATATTTTTATTTTTAGGTGGTGTGTGAGCATGAAATCTAAAAGTTTTTTTTCAACTAAGGGCTTTGTTGCACAAACCTATCTGTAACGGCTTTTTCAGCGATATAATTTTCAAATGAAGAAGCCTACACACAAAATCTGCCGCATAACCAATTGGCCCGCATATAACCGAGCACTCATGAGTCGCGGAAATATTGCCATTTGGTTTGATCCTGCTACGCAATGGTATGCTCCATCAAAAGGCGAACAAGGACGAAATCAAACCTACTCCGACGCAGCTATCCAATGCTGCTTAATGATTAAATCCTTATTCCGCCTATCTTTAGATATAGTCACTGGCTTTGTGCAAAGTCTGATTAAATTTTGCGGCTGAGCAGCCCCGAATATCAGTGATATTCGTACAGTACGCTTTGTAGAAGACAAAGCATATTTAGTATAAAAACAAAGTTAGTAAATAAATCATATAAATCAAATACTTTTTTAGAAAATATAAAATATATTTGATTTTATTTTGTTAATTTTGGGACTATAATATTCTATTATTTTAACGCTAAAAATAATTTACCTGTGCAGAAAAAATGATGACACCATTGCTCATTGATGCATTAACAATATCTGAAGGTAGGTTTGAAAAACCATGCCCAGCTTTAGTTTTGAAAATGATGTTACTCAATGAGGAAATAAGCAGTGAGTCTTCAAAAAAAATTAAAAATCAAGCATTACTACTGCTCGCGATATATCGTAAGTTACTGCTTGCTGTCGATAGGGATTTATGTAAGGTAAAAACTCTAAAGGATAGTGTGAAAAGAAGGCACTGGGGTAAAGTGGATAAAGCACAGGACAAGATGGTGGTTGCAGGCCAACTTCGACTAAAGAGTTTAGATCCAGAAGAAATGATTTTATTTTTAAATACACAGCATTTTTTAAAAAAGCTGCCGATTTCCTTTGTTCAAGAATTGATTAATTGGGCATCACCGGTGGTGAGTGGTAATTTTTTAATCGAAAATGTTTTAGCTGGTTATATCGCCCAGAAGC
Source organism: Acinetobacter sp. YZS-X1-1 (assembly GCF_000804305.1). NCBI lineage: Bacteria > Pseudomonadati > Pseudomonadota > Gammaproteobacteria > Moraxellales > Moraxellaceae > Acinetobacter > Acinetobacter sp. YZS-X1-1. The sequence goes on from NZ_JWHB01000039.1 coordinate 9,525, forward strand.
TTTTGCCATTAGAAAGAATTAAAGTGAAAGAGCTGGACAAGTCTGTGCAACCCTATTTTCACATAGCTGACTTTTTTGTGCTTTTACCTCAACTAGAAGAACTTTATCAAAAATATCAAAAGCAAATTGTTCGTTTGGCGCCAACGGCAGAAGTTGCTTTAGCTTTAACAGACTTTGAGAAAGCATGGATTTATCGTCTTAGGAGTAGGCTATGAATATTTATTTTCAGCAACTGAAAGAATGGATAAACCAGAATACCCCTATAGAAGAACAAATACTCCTCCGAGCATTATTTTTATTACGTGCACATTATAGCTTAGCCGGTATCGTTGTCATTTGTCAGCGAATCTTCACATTGATTGGGGATGATGAATTACCAGAATTTCGTGATGAGCTTAATACGTTAAAGATCATTAGTAGATTGCAGGATTCTAAGAAATATGCACATTTTTTCTCAGAAACAATAGATAGAAACAGACATACACCCACGCCATTACGTCCATACACTGGAGACAGTGGAATTTGTGATTTGCTATTGATTCAAGCAGGAAAAAATCATAATAATGAGAGTTTTGATAAAGTAATTATTTGGTTTTTAGAGCAAATATTTAACTTTCAAAAAAAAAGTACATACCCTAGGGCTTTATAGTAGTTATTTAACGGGTGATGGAAGCATAAAGCTGAAAGACCAAAAAGGATCTCGTGTGTACAATGCTTTTTTAGCGATTAGGCTATTAGGTGATGCTGGTAATACACAGATTTTAGAAGACGTAAAAGCATCACTGCTTCAAAATTCTCCGAAACAACTGATTCAGTTAATGTCTGTTCATAATAAAGATGAACAATTAAATAAAATTTATTATGCATTAAAGCTATTTTTATCACAAATCTGGCAAAATAATCGGCAAAAAAATAACAAAAAACGTCGAGAATTTTTACACCGTATAGGTTTAAAGCATAGAAAACTGATCTTGCAACGATACGGCTCATTAAGTATTGCTATTCAACCTTTAGAGGATGTAGATGAAATTCATCGTGGTCTAGTATCTGAAGTATTTGAGGATGATGAGATTGAAGAAGATGAAACACCATTGGAGCCATTGTTTACATTTTTTTTGGCAGAAAAATCCGATTTAATTCGAGGGTTTTATGCATCTAAATCTACTTCTCAGCATGTTGAAGCTACAAATGTTGGTTTAGTTTGGATCAAATGGCGATTGTCATTAAATTCGATTCAAGAAGTGTTTAGGCTCTGTCAACCATCTCATACTGATACCAGCTTAATTTTACGCGCAAAATTAGCTTTAATGTTAAGTTTACTCACAGGACGTTCGGTGAGTGAATTAACAGCGCCTCGTTTTAATCAAAATGCAGATCAGAATAATATTGCTATTCAGTATGATCATACTTTATCTGCATATGTATTAAGTGTGTTTGCAGGGACACCGACACTCAAAAAAAAACCAGAAGATTCTAAATTTCATGTGCCATGGACCAATGAATTACATTTGGTTTTACCGATTGAACTCAATGATTTAGTGAGTCAAGTCAAAAATCTTGGGATTACAAGACATCATATGGCAGTTGAACGTGACGTGAGTGAACTGATTAACCGTGTACCTAAAGAGCTAGAAATCAGCCTCAAAAGCATTCGAGATATTCTTCCACGGTTGTTATATGATCATAGCCAAGGTGATTTAGCTGTCGTTAAAGCAGTGACTAATGCATCAGGTCGAAATTATGATAACTTGATTCATTATGCCTCTTTTGAACAGAGGCAACTTGAGCAACTCTGGGCTGCTTGTTTAAGAACGATAAAAATTAATATTCCTGAATATATATACTCTTCCAATAAGCGGGTGGGTAGCCCAATTGGAATAAAGATTATTGAAATACAAAATGAAATTACACGAATAAAAAAGAGAATAAATCATGCTGCCGAACAGAAAGATTGGCAGACGCTCTTTGATAACTTAACATTGTATACAGCATTATGGATGAATCTTGCAACTGCAGGACGAGGAATTAAGCAGCCCTTTCCAAAGTGGATCAGTCAGCAAGGCTGGGCATTGATTCAAGATAAACATCATCAAGATGAATCAACCGATCGTTATGTGCCATTGACGCAAGCGTTGATCAAACAGATTCAAGGTTTACGTGGTTTGATGGGAATGCTAGGGGAGCAAGTTGAACCACGTGTTGATTTATCATCTTATGCTGTGTAACTTTGTGCTCCTCATCAGATTGAAGGTTTAGTTAGAAATTGGGCACGGAAGTTGGTTCGCTCTGATTATAATCAGTTACCTGGACGGTTCAAGGACGCTGGACTTGGGCACTGGGTAAGGGGTCGCCATCCATGGGATATGTTATCCGTATTTCCTGTATCAGCCTTTAAAAAACAGTGGCTTGATGTACAAGAAAACTTGCAAAAACAATTAGGTTTCGAGTGTCTTGAAGATTTTGATTTTTTAAAAATCAAGGATATTCCAACATTTGTTTTAACTCAAGAGACTAAAACATTACAGGTAGAGACAAAGCCTAGAATAGAGTTTTCTGAAAATGATGTAAAAGAATGGCTCAAAAACCCAGACTATAAGTCCTATTATCCGCTGATTTTTGAGAAAAATCCTGAGCCACAAGTAGCTTTAGAGCTTGGACATCTATTAGCCTCAAATTTAGGGCCTGTCATCAATTAGCTTGAGAAAATCTAATCTGTCCTCATTATCTTTTCATGACTAAACGCTATGCATTAAGAGATGATCAGTGGGAACAGATTAAGGATCTGTTGCCCGGACGAGCAAGTACTGTTGGAGTAACTGCTAAAGATAACAGGCTATTTGTTGAAGCAGTATTGTATCGGTATCGTTCAGGTATTCCGTGGCGAGACTTACCAGAACGTTTTGGGGATTTTAGAGTCGTGCACACTCGCTTTAGCCGTTGGGCTAAGGCAGGCGTATGGCAGAAAGTTTTTGAAGTGCTATCACATGAAAGTGATAATGAATATGCCATGCTAGACTCAACGATTGTGCGCGCTCATCAACACAGCGCCGGAAAAAAAAGAACAGGCGATTGGACGCAGTAAAGGTGGCTTAAGTACCAAAATTCATGCCCGTACTGATGCTTTAGGCAACCCAACAGGATTTTATCTCAGTGCCGGGCAGGCTCATGACTTAAATGGTGCTGATGTGCTGCTGGATTTATCGTTAAGTCAGACTTGGCTCATGGATAAAGCCTATAATTCTAAGGATCGGGTGATTGATCCAATCCATAAGATCAAGGGTCAGATCGTGATGCCATCGAAAAGTAACGCGCTTGAACAGCGTGATTATGACCAGCATCTGTATAAGGCAAGACATCTGATCGAGAATTTCTTCGCCAAGCTCAAGCAGTATCGAGGTATGGCTACGCGCTATGATAAATTGGCTCAAAACTTCCTGTCAGCAATCTATCTTGCCTCAAGCATAATATGGCTTAATTGATGACACGCCCTAGCTAAAGATAAAAATATTGATTTGCCTCAAGCGATTAAAGCATATTGTGCTTATATTCGCGATGAAGCGAAAATTCCTTTATTCGTTCAGCTACCTCAAAAGGCGCATCGTACATGGCTGACATCTGAAAATAGTTTTAGTACATGGTGTTATATAGAACAAAACTTACTTGATGTTATTAAGAGGGATTTAGAACATTTACCTGAACATCAAAATTTTGATGTTGAAATAGGACGTTTGCTGGTTGTACTCTCGATGTATTCACAATTGTGCAGAGTAAGCCATTTACAAGCAATGTTAGAGTTTATTGCTTCTGATCAGCCTATAGTCGCTATGGGATATAGTCGGCTTATTGAGCTGGCAGTGAATAATGATAGATCTGTGACGAAGATACGCCGTACAGTACTGTTAAGTCCTTATGTCTCGACTTTAATTTTAGTAGACCGACAGTATCTACAGCCCCGATTAAAAATTATTTTAGCACAGTCAAAAGATCAACAAAGAAAGGCTTGGCAAAAGTGTTTTAATACATATTTAAAACAAATAGGACTTAAGTCAACTCTATCGTTAGCTCAATGGTTGAAAGCTTTACAGCAAAAGGTGATGTTAAATAGCACTCCGTTGATTGCAGGTTATATATCAGGCCAAGTCCTGACTGAAGATTTTTCAATAAATGAATTATTACGATTATCCGAATATGAAAAATTAACCATAGGTTTAGATAGCACTGAGCCTGAAAGTGAAATAGAAATAGGCGATGAGCAACTACATTTGTCTGATATTTTAGTGATGATTCAGCAACTAAAAGGTGAGTCTAGGTCAAGCATTTGGCTTAAACAGCTTGCCAATAATAAAACGAATCACTACTCAGTCAATTTATTAACGTGCTTTGTGCAATGGTTGATTTTACGCTGTGATGCAGAAGAGTTAAGTCTACAGAATCGAAATATGATTCATCTACATTTGGCCATTGTCAGTGCAGGTATATTGGGGTTTTCAGAAGATTTAACAAAAGATAGCCAGATTGATGAAGATGTATTTCAAAAATGGATGGAGTTGACGCAAGAGCATTTTCCACACCGCAAGCATCTCGCAGCGTGGAATCGCTTTAGAGATTTTTTAATTCAGTTAAATAATGATCGTATAAAGTTACACAAGTGTACAGCGCATCAAGCAAGTGCTAAAGTTTTTTCAAAAAATGAAGTGCAGCAGATCGTTCAAATATTACAATCTGTAGAATCTGGGGTGAATGATGCTGCTTTACGTCTAGAGATTCAGCGTCATTTTCGTTTATCTGCGGCGATGGGTGTACGCCGTTCAGAGACACTTCATTTACGGCCCTTAGATATTGATGAAGATATGCTCCGAATTCGTCCTTATGGTGAGCATCAGTTAAAAACACTTGGATCAGAACGTGTTGTTCCGATGAATTTATTAAGTCAGACGATTCAAAAGGGATTAGATAATATTTATAAGAATAAAAAAGATTCAATATTAATGTCTGATGAGAATAGTGGGCATAGGCCTTTTTTTGATCAAATATCTCAAATATTAAAGAAAGTCACTGGAGATGTTGATCTCAGCTTACATCATTTAAGACATACGTTTGCAAGTGCATATACTTTAAAGTGTTTGCAAACAGTGGTGGATTTTAAAGTGCTGACGATAGAACTTCCATGGCTACAAACTTGGATGCCATCGAATGAGCAATTTAATACGCTAGTAGGCAATGAAGGACAGGTTGGGCAAGGGATTAAGGCGATTAGTCGAGTGCTTGGACATTTACATGAATCGACAACGTTAAAGCATTATATTCATATCTTATTTCTAGCTACTTATGCCTATAGCATGCAACAACAGCAACCCAATTTACATACTGCATTTTTTAACCGAGTCATGAGTCGGAGTAATTTATTCAGGCATTTCCAAGCGATTCATCAACAGAATGGTAATCTAAAATATGAGTTGAGAGACACCATCGAAAAATATGTACTCAAAAAAAGACAAAGTCAGATGTGGGTCATCTATGCTCAAAAAAGAGGGAATTCGACTGGAAAAGTAATTAAACACGAATTATTTCAAAAGTTTGAAGATATTGAGCGGTATCTTATTTGTGGGCAGGGGCAGCCACGATTAGATATTGAGTCCTGGAAGAAAGCTTTAATTATGATGGCAAACATTCCGTCAGGTAAACGTGGTTCAAATATAGGAAGACATCCATTATCGACACAAGGAAAGTTAGCACGTTTGCCTGAATTACTCAGTACTGTAGATTTTAATTCTGCACAAGAGATTTTAGAGCGATTTGATTATTTAGAACAAAACCAATCAGAAACTTATAATTGGTTAATAAAAAAATGGTTGTATGAAAGTAATGTAACAAAAGTATTGATGCATTTTACCGCAGAAGATAAACCTATGCTTTCACTTCTTATAGAACATCAGTTTTTTCCAGTAGTGATGAAACATAATAAATATGATTATTTTAGAATAATGTCTCAACAAGCGTCATTAAGCGCCGTGCGATGGGTACTTGCGTGGTTGAGTGTACGATATTTAGCGATTGGAGATCATATCAGAATCTAAGTATATATGACTTACGCACGCTTTGTTACACAAAGGTTTGAAAGACAGCGCTACCTTAATTGAGCTAATTTCAAGTGACAACTTGGATGTAAGTGCAGCCAAATTCTGTGAATTCGTTCAAGATAGCTACGCGTGCATGAATATCATTTACCTGACTAGGAAAATTTCTTGCTGCTCATTTATAGCTTAATAATAGAGACTTAAGTATTTTTTATGGATCAACAGAACCAAAAAACATCGCATTATCTATTGTGTTTTGTCTGCTGCTGGAAGCTATGTAACATGATTCCTTAGGGGAAATAGCCTAAGCTTAATAAGTGATTAAAAGCGCTGAAAATCCGCAAATTTGATTTTTTTCTTCGCTTTCAATTTGATCCATACGTTATTTATTTATATTTTTCATTTACAAAGCAATAAAAGATTCTAATTTGGTTTGCTCAAAGAAAAAGATACCCATTTGATAATTAGGTTACAGCAAAATCTGTAATCAGGCGTGGAAACCTGAAAATTACTACAGAAGTATTAAAACTGCTTTAACAGTTTTTTGTGCCTATTATGCTTAGTTTGCTATTATTAAATATCATTCAGCATAAAGTCATGTTGCAGAAGAAATGTCACCTTCAATGCAGCGTGACAATTTTGAAGTAGCACTAACTGATTTTGAAAAACATCCAATCATCAAATGTTTATTTAAAGCGAATAACCAGCGTTCTACAGAATATTGGAGCGTGCAAGAAATTGCAAACTTTATTGAGGATTGTACAGAAGATCAAAAACATCAATTTATATTCTAGTAACTTAAATTCTCAATAAAAAATTATGTTTTTTTTAATAAACAATAGCTTATTTTACTATTTCTTATTAATAGTTATAATTTTTTCATAACAAAAAACTCTTGATAAAAATTTTACAGCAAGCTTACATGTTTGGTAACCAGCTGTCTCGATTACCTGAATTTTCTAATTTAGCTGTAGGAGGTGAAAGTTATGAATCTCTCGCTGTCAAAATCAAAGAAATGCTCAGAGATCCAATACAACAAAAGCAATTTTTACCAAATCTAAGAAACTTAGGCTTCAAACCTTGAGTGTATTGGAGAATACACTTATTGTATTCTCCAATACGTATCGTAAATACACAGTAATACACCATGAAAACAAGTACAAAATACAGTGTTAGTGATGCAGCTACATTGTATAAAAAATCTCGTGCTACACTTTATAAAGATATAAAAAATGGGGTATTAAGTCGTGATCATGATGGCTCTATCGACTTCTCTGAGTTACTCCGCGTTTATGGTGAACCTTTTAGTGGAAAACACTCAAAACATACTGATACGTCTCCAACACAAACTATAAATACACCTGAATACACCGACAATACAGTTATTGAACTAAAGAATCAGATCGATTTTCTAAAGAAACAGTTAGAAAAAGCAGAAGATCGCGAAGCTAAAGCAAATTCTCGTATTGATACATTACTTACCCTAATTGAAATGAGGCCAACTCAGGTTCATTCCACACCAACTTCAGATCAATCTTCAGTGCAATCTAGTTCATCTCAAGTAGAACCTACATTGAATGTAGATAACGACAAACATGACGGATTGACTACTCCAGATCAAAAAGAAAATAAGCGCATTCTGGTGCCTAAACACATTGAACCAGTGCCTGAGAAAAGAGGCTTTTGGAGCCGTTTTTTTAGACCCTATGATTAACCACGATTGTTTAACCCATATGAATAAAGTCGTGAAACTTTGATTAAATAATAAGCGTCGAACGTGAAAAATCATAAAAAAAAAGCCCACCTTGGGGAGGTTGGGCAAAAAAGGAACTACAGCTTTGATTTGTAAGCGGAATTATAACGCATTTCATATAAGGTGTATTATGTTAATTTTAGGGAAATTAAAGAGTAGAAGTGAACTTAAATCTAAATAATAAAAAATTTGTAAATGCTAAAAATACATCTAATGGAGAAGTATCTCACGAGACTGTTTTTAATTATTACCAAGTAGGTGAGTGTATAGAAGCTACCTATTCTGGTGGCAGTATTACCAATGGACATTTACTAGGTTTCATGACTTCTGAAAAAACTTTCACTATGGCGTACCACCACATCAATCAGATGAATGAATTACGTATAGGTGAATGTAATACTGAGATTGAGATCCAAGCCAATGGGAAAATTAAGTTAATTGAAAACTGGCAATGGCGTAATGGCGACTGTTCTACAGGCGAATCAATACTTATTGAAATCTAAGGTAGAGATAAATAAAGCCCTGATCTAGGGTCAGGGCTTCGTATAATCCGTATTATGTTAATTTTAGATGAATTAAAAAGCTGAAATAATCAAGAAGTGAAGTGCCTACATGTATCTGTTTTTAATAACGATAAAAACTGATTGCCATATAATTTCGGATCTAATTTTTTGATTCTACAAATAATTTTAGAGATTGATTCATATATTCAAAATCTTTCGTTATATGTGTCAAGTTTTTATGCATTATAGGTACAAGCACACCACTAAATCTGTCAGAGTGTACGAGATGGGTTTTTCCATTCTCTTGAGAGTAAATTTCAAAACGATGATTACCATCTAAAAGACCAGGTATTAGAAAGTGACCTAGCCAACTTAAAGACTGAGCATTTTTAACTTCCAATAGTGTAGGCTTAAATTCCATTGCTTTTTTCTTAGTTGGATGAATCCTAATCTTTAGTTTTTCACCTATGTTTAACTTTCCTTCAACTTTACGGTTAAAGGGATTCCAACTCTCATACGATTTAAAGTCAGTCAGTACCTGCCAAACTTGTTCCGGTGTCGCATTAATATCAATATGTGTAGTTATCTTTAAAGAAAGCATAATTTACCTCTGGTATCTAGAATGGCGATTCTCTGCTTATAAGCATAATTTAGTAGGGTTATTTTTTGCTGACAGTAATCCTCTTTATGGCAGACACATTTTCAAATGTCTCATCAGGTGACAGTTTCTTTAAAAGTTTTTCTGTACTGTAACCCCATAAAACTGCACCGAAAGCAATTCCTACCGATCTAGCTGCTTCATAATCGGTAATCTGATCACCAATATAGATAGTTTCTGAGGGTTTAAAGTCTGCTTTTTTTAAAAGCTGCTTTAACCTAGATGCTTTTCCAAAAAAAGATGCACCGCATTCAAAGTAACTAAAGTATCGACAGCTTGAACCAAGAACACTGGTCACATTTTCGTATCCATTTGAAGAAACTAATCCCACTGTAATTCCATGTTCATTAAGGTGTGCAAGCATTTCATCTGTATGATCAAATAGAGGAATCTTTGAAGAATTTACCTTCATAAGTTTTATAAAACTCTGAGTAATCGCAGGTAGTTTCCATACTGGTATCCCAAGATTTTTCATTATCTCTCGGGAAGATATTTCCCTAAAAGATTCAACCTCATCTAAATAAATCTTCTTGAAAGAATGCATGTCAGCTAGATGATTTATAGTTGAAACAAAGAAAGGAAAGGAATCTGCTAAGGTTCCATCAAAATCGAAAATAACCAACTTATATACTCTAGTTGAATAAGTTTGTGAGAATACCATTTACTCTACTTACTCTATATAAAATATTTTAAAATCATAAACTTAATGACTACCCCAAATTATGGGATAGCCATACTACTTTGATTATTTGAATAGAGGTAAGCATGTACTAAGCACAACGCATTAAAGCTGATACTGCTTTTTCTAAAAATTGCAAAGTGGTAGGTTTGAGCCAGGTTCCCTCGGCAAGACTTGGTTCATTTTGCATGGCATTGCGAATCTTCGCATGTGTCGCCGGATTTTTGCCTGCGTAACCTTGTAACATGGAGAGCCATTGCTGTGCTAAACATTTTGCTTGTTCACTGTCAGGTTCAATCCCAGCATGAATGGCCTTCTCCAATCCGATCAATAACTGGGGCCAATTTTTCATCTCACGTGCATAATTTTGCTTCATAAAAGCAAATTCCTCCTCGGATAAATAACGTGCAAAAACGTTCAGCTTACTCTCGGCAAATGCTTCAAGTAGAAACTCAACCACTTCCGGATGCACACCCAATTTTTCCTGAAATGCCGATTCAGCTGAATGCATGCTATTCAATTTAGCCAACCATTCAGGATTAGCAGCCGTATTCTGTTCGAGAGTCAGCATCCAGCGTGAAGCCAGGTTTTGGGCAGTTTCACTACTAGAAGATTCTCCGGCCTTAAAGAGTGCATTCGCTTCGACGACAAGCGCTTCCCATTCTTTTTGTTGTTTACTGTCTGCCTGTAAAAAAGTCAGATCTGCAAGTTCCTCTTTTGTAAAATATTGTTCGTACATAGACATAAGCTCCAGTGTTTTTAGCCAATTGTCCAGTTCCAGCTCTTCACCATTCATCAGTTGATTTTTGAGACTGCTCAAACGATAGCGCAGTTGAGTCTGCTTAATGATCATCTGATCGATTGCCTGAATCTGCCGATCAATTAATGGGGCGAGTGCCAGGTTTGGACTATTAAGAACCGCGCCAATTTCTGCCAATGTCATTCCAAGCCCTCGCAATGCCTGAATTTGGTATAAGCGAGTAATATCTTGACGACTGTAAAGTCGGTAACCGGCGTCGGAGCGGGCCGAAGGCTGAAGTAAACCGATATCGTCATAGTGATGAAGGGTGCGAATAGTTAACCCTGTCCGCTTAGCCAGTTCACCGACTTGTAATAACATCTTTTGACTCCTTTATTCCTTAGGCGTGTCTTATGCTAGAGGCTAACGTTACGTTAGGGTCAAGTATCTAAGCTATAAAAAATATTTATGGCAAATAATTTACATTTCTAATGTTTTATTTATTTAGGTAGTAGAATTTTTTATATTCCAAAAATTTCGTATCCATTTAACATAATGGGCGTTATACGAAATTCTGTTGTAAGCCCCAAAAAAAAGCGAGGATTTTCTCCTCGCTCTTTTACTCAACAAATTAGAAGTTATATTTTAATTGAGCATTTACACCATTAAAGCCATCAAACGCATTAACGTGTGTATAAGCCACTTCTGCAGCTAAGTTTGGAGTGAAGTTATAGCCAGCTCCAGCCTGAATGATTAAACCTGAATCATCTTCGCTAGTTGAAACTGTATAACCTAGATAAGTAGCATCTACATCCAGGTCAACACGTGCATAACCAGCCATACCTTTAGCATAGAAGTTATTTGCTAAAGGATATTTAGCTGTTAAGCCAATACCATAGTATTGAACATCGGCATCAGTTCTTACACCAAGTTCTTCTAAATCGCCATCGAACTCGATGTCATTCACAGATTTATTCCAGAATACTTCAGCACCAACATATTCATTAAATTGCAAACCACCATTCAGGCCTAGAAAATGTACATCAACATTATCGTTATTTAAAAATGTATAGCCAGCGCCTACATATGGCTGAATTGTTGTATTACCAGCATTTGCCGTAGTTGCTGCAACAGCCCCAAGAAGTGATACCAAAAGCAGTTTTTTCATTGTATATCTCATGAATATTGAAGTTATATAAAAACCCATAAATCATTGATTTAAAGGATTTGCATATATTGGAAATATAAATAAAAATTTGCAATAAATTTATACTAATTAGTAAGATGGTTTTTGATTAATAAATAATCTTTTCTATTTAACATAATGGGGGTTATGCGAAATCAAAAAGCCTAGACACTTGGCTAGGCTTTAAATTTTAAAAATACATAAAGATTAATGCTATAGTCTCAATTTTTTAAGTTCGTATAACGCCCATTATGTTAAATAACAATGATTTTAGTTGATTATTCATCCTTATAGCTTTCGAAAACTTGCAGAACCTTTCTTAATTTGTAATCCTTGCTGCCAAGGGTGCCTAGCTAAGCTAAGGCAGGTATTTGTTGTAGTCGGGCCGCTATAACAGGATGAAGAGTACCTGTATGTTTAATCTAAATATTTTTAATAAGATTTCTACTGAAGTCTTAACCTATAAGAATGCCCTTGAACTGAAGTCAGAGAATCAATTAATCATAAAATATAAGACCTCCAGTTCTGATGACTATAGAAAAGCTATTGTTTTAGTTCTAAAAGAGCGAGGATATAGTAGGTTGGAAATAGGGCAGTTACTTGAGAGTTAATTCTTAAAATTTTCTAAAATTAACATAATACCCCCTTATACGAATTCCCAGAACATGGCTTTCAGCCATGCTTTTGTTTATCAAAATAGTATAGATATATGAATTTTAAGATAAAGAAAAAGCCTTATAGTCTCTCCCGGAACTATAAGGCTTATAAATCGCTGTAATTTTTTTCTTAATTACCTACTTTTTTACTCTATAAGTTATGAATATATTTTACCAATAGGTAAAAAAAGATATAAGACAAAAGATGAATATGCTAAGAATTCCGCGTAAAGCCTACTAGTTTCGCATAACTACCATTATGAACCGTACCGGGTTTGTCGGAGACTTTT
>NZ_JWHB01000040.1:0-6131 GCF_000804305.1 Acinetobacter sp. YZS-X1-1
CGGGAGTTCGAATCTCTCTGAGCGCACCAATCTTGATAAAGAATTCTGAAAAACCGCACATTGATGCGGTTTTTTTACGTCTGTATTTTTTAATTTTTCATATAAAAAACCAATAATTAGAAATGAACTTAAGATTTTAATTTCTGCTGTATCTTCAAAGCGTAAACGGTATTGCCACCAACAGCCGGCAACATGTCATGATAGGGAAGGCTACGCATAGCTTTCAGTAAAAAAGGCGCCTGATCATGAATTTTCATGGAACTGGTAATCTGGAATAGCGTTCCCTGAGATTGAGGCAAAAGTTTCATTCCACCTTGTACAAATTTTAAATCTCCGCCATTGGCATAGAACTGGTTTTGTAAGGTATGTGGCTGTTCAAAACGCATTTTAAAATTAAAGGGAATCTGAATGACGCCCAAGCCGATTGATACCTTGTAGTTAGCATCAATACTTTGCGGGTTGACTGGATTCAGTTCCACTTTTTTGATTTGTCGCGGAAAGAGTTTCTGGCTGGCCTGAGCCGATAACCAGGGCTGCAGCTTCTCAGTGGAATGCGAGAAATATTGATAGGTGGTACTGAATCTTAGATTTTCTGAATCTTTACCGGCCTTGACCTGATAATTGGGCAAAATAAAGCTGACAGGCTGTCCTGATTTCTGACTGAGCTGGGCAATTTTCTGGGTTTGCTGATTACTGAGCTGAACCTGGGGCACTGCCGTATTTAAAGCTATGGCAGAAGAATATTTAAAACGCTGCTGTAAAGCTTCAAGCAGAAAGGCATTAGTGCCAGCAGGAATGCCGAGTTTGGCTTCCGGCAGAGCATTTAGAATCTTGCTAAACAGAAAACCTTGTGGCTGGTTCAGATCGCCCCATTGCGTCACCGTCACTAAGGTTTTATTAGGACTCAGTGCAAACCATTCCAGCTTTCCGGCCCCATAGGGAATTGGCGCATCCAGAATCAGTGTGCTGATACTGTTATTTTCCAGATGATGCTGCATCACCACAGTTTCTTTAAAATTTAAGACTGGAATTGGGGTAGGAATATGCACCTGATATTTGACTTGTTGAATGCTACCTTGCTGTTCAATCACTTTGGCGGATTTCAGGGTGGGAAACAGGCCGACATAATTCGGATAATGTTGCAGTAATTTTTCGATTTGTACTTCGGATGCAGGCAAGACTACAGCCGCACTATAAAACTGGGATTTGCTACTAGAAGCCGTTTTAAAAGTCGGTAGATGGGTTTTGCTGGCAGGATGCGCATAAATCAGGATACGCTCGCCAGTGAGTTCGGCCAGTTGCTGAGAATTGCCTTGAAATACATCAAGACTGCTTGGCAGATTAGGGGTCCATGGCGTTATTTTTGCGAAAGCCGGTGAGATTGCAAATAAGGTGCTACTCATCAGCAAATAGGGGATTAATCCTTTCATCCAATATCCTATTGTGTGTTTTTTGTTTTTATAATGATTTATTTAAAACTAAATTCAGTTATTTCCAAAGCAAAGTTATGTAATTGATAGCATAAGCCATGAGTTTTAAGCATATTTTGATATAGTATGGGTCAGGATTTTATATTTTTGATGTGATGCTATGACTGAGTCAGCACCGACTTTATCCACCCGTTATTATCTCACTCTAGAAGAATCTCAGGATGGATTTGCCCTGGCCACTTTTGGTAAAAAACAGATTTCACGCTTTCTAACGCCTTTGGTCAGCATCGGAATTATTATCTGGGGCTTTTCAATGGGCCTGAATGGGGTTGGTCGTTATTATGTGGCTTTGGGTGCCTTCTTCCTGATTCTGCAGGGTATCATGCGCTACTGGTTCCTGCCGATGATGTTTAAGCGCCAGTTTGTAAAATATCAGTTTGGAAAAAGTGAACAGGGCATTGACCTGTTTCAGGACTATGCAGAAATTTTCAATAACGAGCGTAGCAAGGTCGTGCATTATAATGAAGTACAAAGTTTTGCCATCGGCAAGCTGACCTATATGCTGGAACTGAAAAACCGTACAGTGGTGATTGTGCCAAAACGTGCCTTTAAAGATGGTACTGAGCAAAGCATTTTCGAAAATACCTTCAAGAAATAAGACAGATCAAGAACAGGAAAGAGATCATGAGTATACGTCCATCGAAAATTGTTTGTGTCGGTCGCAGTTATGCTGACCATGCCAAAGAGCTTGGAAATGCGGTACCTGATCGTCCTGTACTGTTTATCAAGCCACCGAGTGCTTTGACATCACTGGATGCTGGTATTGAATGGAATCCGGACTGGGGTAACTGTCATTATGAGTGTGAACTAAGTTTGCGTATTGACCGTACCTTAAGCAAGGAAAATGATCCTGCCAAAGTTTTGCAGGCAATTGGCGCTGTGACTTTAGGTCTAGATCTGACCTTACGTGATCTGCAGGATGACCTGAAGAAAAAAGGTCAACCTTGGGAACGGGCCAAAGCTTTTGATGGTTCTTGTGTACTTGCTGACTGGATGCCAGTAGGCGATGTGATTGCTGACTGGAAAGATGTGCACTATACGCTGGAGATCAATGATGAGCTGCGTCAAAAAGGCGATACAGCTTTATTGATTTTTGATATTGCAACTTTATTGGCAGACATTAGTCAAGTATTTACACTTGAAGAAGGCGATGTGGTCATGACCGGTACACCAGCAGGGGTGGCTGCCTTGCAATCGGGTGATCAATTGAAAATGACCCTAAAAGGCCAAAATCAGGATTATGTCTGGACGACATTTGTAAAGTAAGACCGGATTTTTGAGATCAAGGAGCCGAAGGGCTCCTTTATTTTGCTTAGAAAAGTGTAATGAGCAAGGGATAATTTATCAAATTGATCAGACGCGGTTGCCATTCGGTTTCTAGATATAGATTGGGTAGTGTCTAAATCGTTTTTTATGCATCCCCATTCTTAACTGAATCACCCCCTCATTGATCTGTTTTGAAGTATATCTTCTACTTCTAACATTTTTAGTATGTAGCGGCTCAAATCGAGAACAGGACTATATTTTTTGAATCATCGTCAGGCACTAGATGTCAAAGCATCTGCCATTATGTTTGTACTATGTATGTTGTGGGGTTTGCAGCAGGTCGTGCTGAAATGGGCGGCCAGTGATATTTCTGCCCTGATGCAAATTGCATTACGTTCAGCCTTATCTGTATTTATGGTTTACCCTTTAATTCAGCAGAGTGTGCGCCGTCAGCTTTGGAGTGCACGATACTTGTCTGCGGGTTTACTGGTGGGTGTGCTGTTTGCCGCTGAATTTTATCTGGTGGGTGAGGCACTGCGTTATACCTCAGCTTCGCATACCATTGTCTTGCTCTATACTGCACCGATTTTTGTGGCTTTAGGCTTGCATTGGAAACTGCCGGCGGAACGTTTGTCTCATGTGCAATGGGGAGGAATTTTTCTTGCCTTTAGTGGTATTGTGGTGAGTTTCCTGCTGCGCCCGCAGACAGGATCTGCTTTACAATCTCATGCCTTATGGGGGGATTTTCTGGCATTACTGGCTGGTGTATTCTGGGCAGCCACGACCGTAAGTGTGCGTCTTAGCCGGCTGGCTGAAGCGCCTGCAACCCAAACTTTATTCTATCAATTGCTGATCGCTGGTATGGTGTTGTTGCCTTTGTCCTTTTTGACTGGGCAAGCCAGTATTCAATGGACAACTTTGTCGATTTCCAGCCTGATTTTTCATACGGTGGTGATTTCCTTTGCCAGTTATCTGATCTGGTTCTGGATGCTAAAACACTACCTGGCTTCACGTTTAGGGGTGTTTTCCTTTTTAACACCAGTATTTGGCATGCTGTTTGGCGTATTGATTCTAAATGAGCATATTGAGATCAACTTTATTGTTGGTACTTGTATGGTAATGCTAGGCGTGATTCTGGTGAGTTTACAAGGATGGTTAAAGAAGCCTGAGCCTCAGATCAAGACTCAAACCTCTATATAAAAACCCGGTCAATGAAAATGACGACACCTGGTTTTTGGATTATAGCTTTAATGAAAGCAAGGACGATTATCCGCTGAAAATCAAATCAATCTACTTAAAAAAATCCTCTCAAAAGAGAGGATTGAATTTATTTACTGCGGAACAGTTCTGATAATGGAAAATTGAGTTTTTCTTCCAGAAATTGATCAGTTTCATTCAGTTTGGGTGAGAATTTTTGCATCCAGAAATCATCGGTATGTACAGCAGTCAGATGCTGTTTGCGCGGCAATGGATAAGGAAGCTGTAGATAAAAATTCCAGAAGCTGACCTGATCTAGATCGCGTACCAGCACATATTCATTATCATCCGTGCGTTTAATCAGATTCTGTTTTTCAAACATGCTGACATAGCTTGGCCAGCGTCCAATTTCATCCCGTCCTAAAACTTCTAGTGCCTGGGCTTCGCTGACACTTTCACCAGTTTTCTGCTTTTTATAAAATAGTTCTAATAGATCCAGCAACATGACAATAGGATGACGCTTATTGTCCTGTCCAGATTCGAATGCAGTCAGGGCATAACTGATTTCCACGCCCAACAATACAATAATCCAGGACAGGTAAATCCAGAGCAGGAAAATAGGAACTGCTGCGAAAGCGCCGTAAACAATTTCATAACTGGTAAAGTTTGACATCAAAAAGCCAAACAGGTTTTTTAATAGCTCAAATACGATGGCACTAAACAGGCCGGCAATTAAAGCAGACTTGAGCGGTACACTTCGATTAGGAATAGTCCAGTTCAGAATAAAAAAGCCAAGCACGGTCAGAGAAAAGGAAATTACCGAGAGAATAAAGGCACCATCCAGTTCATAACCGGCAAAGTTATTACTGAGAATATTCATGGAGGCCAAAGTAGAAGAAATCACAAAGGCGCTGCCCAGCAAAATTGGACCAAGTGAAATTATGGTCCAGTAACGCATAAAACCGATAATGCCACCGCGGGTTTCAGTCACACGCCAGATCCGGTTAAAGACCGTTTCGATGCTACTGAGCATCAGTACTGTGGTGATGAATAAGAAAAGAATACCGATAATAGTTAAATTGCTGGACTTCTCCGTGAAGGCATTGAGCGCTTTATCGAAAGCGATGGTCGTTTTAGGTAAAAAGTTACTATAAATCAGCTGTTGGAGCTGTTGTCTTGCCGGTTCCAATGCTTTGATTGAGGAGATAATGACCAAAAAAACGGTCAGCATCGGGACTACCGCAAACAGGGTGGTATAGGTCAGTGAACCTGCCTGCTCACGACACCGGTCAGCCTCAAAACGCCGTAGTACAAATAAAATAAATTGAAACCAGTGTTTTTCATAAAAAGGTAACTTCTTTAAATATTCAACGATCATGCGCTTTCAATCTCAATTTTTTTATTCATCATGAATTTTCATTCTTCAGCTTACCCAAAAAAGTTGCGAAATACCGTATAGTTTTATTTTTTTAAGTAATGAATAAGAACTTTATGCAACCTTATGTCCTTGTTTTATATTGCAGCAAATATGGCTCAACCAAAGAAATGGCACATCTGATTGCGAATGGTGTTGAAGCAGCAGGGATGGCTGTAAAAATTCGTACTGTTCCGAATATTGCGACGGTGGTGAAAGAAGCAGAACCGAGTATTCCGGCAGAAGGCGATATCTACTGTACTTTAGATGATCTTGCCCAGTGTTCAGCTTTGGCATTAGGTTCACCTACCCGGTTTGGAAATATGGCTTCAGAAATGAAATACTTTTGGGACCAGACCACCAGCTTATGGCTGAATGGTGCTTTACATGGTAAGCCAGCCTGTGTTTTTACCGCGTCAGGCTCAATGCATGGCGGACAGGAAAGTACTTTACTGACGATGCTACCGCCATTGTTTCATCATGGCATGATGATCATGGGATTAAGCAATGCGACACCAGCTTTGTCTAATACTAAAAGTGGTGGCACGCCTTATGGCGCAAGTCATGTTAGTGGCCCACGACATGACCAAGGCTTAAGCCAGGATGAGAAAATTTTGTGTGAAGTACAGGGTAAACGTCTGGCCGAAGTTGCTTTAAAACTCTATCAGGCTTAAGAAATTAATTAAAAAAGGAAATGAAGAATCAGCTTCATTTCCTTGATTTTATTAATCTTCTTTTTGATCTTTTTGATCTTTTTGATCTTT
>NZ_JWHB01000041.1:0-17612 GCF_000804305.1 Acinetobacter sp. YZS-X1-1
CTGAATCTGTGTTTGCAATTCAGACACTGATAATCCAGAAACAGATTACGATCTACTGAAACGCCTGCTTTTTTACCTAAGAAGTTTCCGACCACGCCCCCAGTAATGCCTACGCTGATTGCGCCTACGAAGGTTCCAACCGTGCCGCCTACAATTACCCCTAAAGGACCTGCGACTGTACCAATGGCAGCGCCAATTGAAGCGCCAGAGGCTGCGCCACCCACTGTACCGGCCGTGGCACCGGCTGAGGTCATTAAAATACCACCAATTTTTTTCAAATTCTTTTCGTGATCACGTAGCTCAATTTCCGTTGAACCACATTTAGGACATTGCATAGGATTTTCCATCAGCGATTAGTATTTATTCATTTTAAGCAAATGTGTGACATGGGATCTTACTTAGACCAGTAGCTATCCAACACATCCGGCTTAACAGTATGTCGGTTCTGAATATTGAAGTCAGGAACATTCCATACCAATTTGATTCTAGTGGAATTTTATTCAGAGAAGTTTAGCTGAGTTGTAAATACATGCATTTTCCACTTTTATAATTTTTTGCTGGATAAGACGATTAATATGTAGGGTTAAGGTATCAATGCACTTTTTTATGGGTTTAGGCGGGCATTTTTTGTCTAAAGGGTGATGAATCTAAGGTAGATTATATTTGTTCTTAGCTAACCGAAATTAAAAAAATCCAATAAAGAAGAGTGCCGAAGCACCCTTTAAAATATTCATTTGTAAACTTAATCGCGAACAAATTCGACAGTACCATTTGCCAAAGATTTCACACGCGCTAATGATTCAACGCGGTAACCTTTTTCAAGTAACAGGTCACGGCCTGGCTGGAATGATTTTTCAATCACAATTCCGATCCCTACCACTTCAGCATTCGCCTGATGAATCAAGTCAGCAAGACCAAGTGCTGCCTGACCATTTGCCAGGAAGTCATCGATTACTAAAACTTTATCAGTTGAGCTGATGTGTTTGTTTGAAATGGCAATCGTGCTTTCAGTCTGTTTGGTAAATGAAAATACTTTAGAACGGTATAAATCATCTTTTAAAGTGAGAGACTGGTATTTACGTGCAAAAATCACTGGAACACCAAGCTCTAAGCCTGCCATGACTGCAGGTGCAATACCCGATGCTTCAATGGTAATAATTTTGGTAATACCAGCATCTTTAAACAGACGCGCAAATTCCTGACCAATTTGCTGCATCATGATTGGATCAATTTGGTGATTTAAGAAAGAGTCAACTTTCAAAACTTCTTCAGATAGAACGATACCTTCGGCTAAGATTTTCTGTTCTAGTGCGTGCACGGGAGAATCCTCAAGAGCAGGTGCTTTTTAAAGCAAAAGCGTATTGTAAAAAGCACCCAAAAAAAATCAAGCGAAATTCACCAAAAAAACCTTAGTTCGTTTTACCGTTATAGCCGGTCAGCAGTAAACCGTAAGAGGTTTTCTTATCGACATGCGATACTTTAACTGGTAAGTAGTCCAGTTTCGGTGCTAACCAGAAAGTAGTTTCACGGCCTGGTTTGTTGTGCTTAATCACTACTTTAATGGTACTAAATGAACCATATTTGGTGCTTACCGTTTCTGTACCTTGTTTGACGAATTTACGGCCTTCCACCTCTTTGGCATCAGCAATGTAGTAATTCGATTTTAATCCACCATTTTTCAGGTCTTCACGAATCTGCAATTCAGCATTTAGCTCATCCAGTACATCTGCTCTCCAGGCAAAAGAACGTTTTTCATCATCCTTCTTGGTACTGATCGTTTTGCTAGAAGGATTAAAGTTAATACTCATGGTGTTGCTATGCACCAGAATCTTACTGGTACGGCTGAAACTGCTTGAACCAATCTTGCCATTATTAAAAGTGAAACGGCTGGTTTCAGTTGCTGAAGCTACACCACCTGCTTTAGCTGCAAAAACATAGGTCCAGTTATTACCAGATTTGCTCAAGGTACGGGTAGCAGAACCCATATTTTTTCCATTGTAGCTAAACTGATAATTGGCTTGGAAAGGCGCCATGGCGAAGGTCTGGGTGGATAAACCAGTAAGTACCATTGCGGTAGTCAAGCCTGCAGTCACACCTAAAGTTTTGAATACAGTTTTCGCCATAACAAATTGTCCTGTGTAATTTCAGATAAAATTGATCACTTTCCACTTTTTATTATTTGGTCAAAATGTGGAAAATGAAGGGAGATTTTCAATAAAAATGTATATTTCATGTAGTTGCTGGCGTATTTGTTTAGGTATTGAATTACACACAGTTTAAGTCGGTTCTTTCTGTTTGATCGGTGTAACTTTATTGTCATCCATGTCGTCTTCATCCCATTTCTCTTCTTTTTCCTGAGAAAGCTTTCTGAACAGGGCTGCAAGATTCACATTACCGATCACGACCAGTTCAGCTTCACGAAGTACTGCATGGTTCACATGAACCTTACCAAGTGTCTCAATCACCGAGCGGTTTTTACTTAACCAGCGATTCAGATCCAGATGCAATAAATCATCTTTTACTTTAATGACGCCGAGTTTTTCCAGAATCATGCCAAGAGGATCCTTATTCAGCACGCGCTGATAGAAAAACAGGGCAAATCGTACCCCTAGTTTATAAAAGACATTTGGGTATTTGGCTTCGATCAACTGGGTATCACTGATCTGTTCAAATACGATGAGCTGCGTATTCTTATTCAGCTCCATTTGCACCAGTTTTAAATCAACCGATAAGGTCACGTTCAGACCTTTATAGTCCAGCGTGGCATAGAGTCGTAACCAGTCATCATGCAGATCGGCATGCAGATCTTTCAGCATGGAAACATTGTCAGTGACAAAACGTTGAAATGTCGCATTCAGGAAAACTTGAGACAAAGGGAATTCGCGTTCATCCTCAATAAATCCTTCCGCCTTTTGATACGCCTGGCGAAGTTTATTAGAAATATTGGAAATTAGCGTTTGCATCTTTAAGCATCCTGGCAACTATATGTTTTAATTCGAAGTGTATCTTGTCGAATTGTATAAAAAATACAAGAGTTTCAGCTTGCAGTTTAGCAAAATAAATAGCACCATTTTTAGGGTTTTAGTTATGTAACGTTGAAGATTTGATAGGTTTGGCATTTTTAAAAGAAAAATGCAAAGCTGTTTATTTTTTAATTTTTAAAAATGCTGTTTGAGGGATGAACTCAAGTCTGGGTTCGTAGCGATGAGATCAACCATGATATTAATGCCTCTGGTCAAAGCCTGGTGGAAAGATCCAATTTTTAATAGCGCCGTATTTGTAGCTGTTATTTTGCATGTGATTTTTCTCACGCTGAAATTTGGTATGCCACAAGATCAGGAGAGCATGACTAAAGAAATTGCAGTCAGTATTCGTCAAACTGATGAAAAAATTGAGCATGCAGATTTTCTGGCTCAAACTGACCAGCAAGGTTCAGGTAAATTTCGTGAAGTACATCGTATGTCGAGCGATATGCCTGCACCGTTGATGGAGCAAAAGACCGGAGAAGAGCAGCAAGAAAGTCCGGACATGTTGCAACAGCAGCGCGAATTAAGCTTTGAAGAAAAAGTACTGATGACGACTTTAAGCTGGCAAAAACAGGCAGAAGAAAATCAGCGCAAAAAAATGCAGGAACAGTTACAAAGTCAGTTTCAGGCCAAAGCCGCTATGGTAGCCAGTCTTGAAGCCCAATATCTGCAACGACAACAAAACTTCAGTCGTCAGCAAAAAATTAAAACCGTAGATGGTATCCAGTCCAAACAGGATGTCTCTGCTGCTTATCTGGAAAAATTCCGTCAAAAAGTGGAGTTCTATGGTAACCGCTATTATCCAGACGCGGCCAAACAGCAGAATCTGGCAGGAGAGGTGCGTTTGATGGTGATCTTAAACCAGAACGGCGGAATCCGTGCAATTCGCTTAATTGACAGTTCAGGGCATAGCTTGCTAGATGAAGCTGCAAAATCTTCAGTACGCAAGGCAGCACCGTTCGGAGCATTTGATGCCAAGATGTCGGATATTTCCGAGTTACGAATCATTCGAACCTGGCGTTTTGATCCGGCTGAAGCGGAGTTTGAGGTGCGTTAATCCGGGCGCTTCGCCTGTATATAACTACCTTGCTGAGTTCCATCGTCCCAGACTACATTTAAATGGTTTTCATCTATGGCTAGATATTTGGGAAATATCATTAAGTCTTGGTACTTTGGATCTGCTTTTAAGCCAATGCATTCTTTATTCTGCCACCATGTTCCTTCGGCAAATTGATCCAGAGCACCATAGGCCAGATACCATTTAAAGGTACCATCTGCTTGCAGAAGCAACTCCGAACCTAATTCCATAACTCCATTCAAATAATAATGGCCTGACCATGAGCTTTGGTTCTGTTGAAATTTAATTTTTGGGCACATGGGAATTGAGTGGGCATAAAGTAGTGAACACAGCCAGGGAGAGAAAATAAGTAATGCAGTCGAGAACAATCTTTTCATTACGTTCTCCTAAAATTTTTGAAGCACAGTTCTTCGTTAAAGTTCATTATGTGCTTATGGATTTCTGGAAGAAATCATGAATGCGTAAGCAGATATTTTTTAAAACTCTGTATCTAAGAACAGATCAAGAAAAAAATAAATAAGGATCGATGAGTATTTAATTTAAATGTACATCATAGCGCCGTAAAACTTCACAGACTTCCATGCTGAAATATGTATATCAGCTATTTTTCCCTAGCTCTTGAGCAGCCTGATGTTCAGCATCTGCATGCCAGGCGCGAATATCATGAAGACTGTTCCAGTAAGAAAGCGCAATTTCCTGAGTACCTTCGGTTAAGGCTTCAAAATACTGGCACTGAAATTGTGAAAGGGCTCTTTCTCTCATTCGCTGGGCTGTTTCAAAATAATACTGATCTAATTCTTTAATTTGCGCTTTGAAAATCACGACATATTGCATAGTGGTTTTTATTTTATTTCTTAAATTGAGCTTATTATGAAGTGAATAAAATGAAAAAAGCGAGCCTTGGCCCGCTTTTTAATTGTTGAATTTTAATCTCTTTCCAGATAGGGATTAGCAATACCCAGTTTATCCAGAATCTCGATTTCAATGCCTTCCATTTCTTCAGCATCTTCCTCTGACGTTTCATGGTCATAACCCATCAGATGCAAAGTGCCATGTACCAGCATATGGGTGAAATGGATCAATGGAGCTTTGTCCTGTTCAGCAGCTTCACGCAGCACTACTGGAATACAAATCACCAGATCACCGATCGGGAAAGCATCCAGAACCTGTGCCATTTCATCTGGAAGTTCACTTGGAAAAGACAGGACATTGGTCGGTTTATCCTTGCCGCGATATTCCAGATTGAGTTTATGACTTTCGTCATTATCGACACAGGCAATGCCAATTTCACAATCACTTTGGGTACCGATATGGCGCAAAGTGGTTTCTACAACTTTTTTAATATAGGCACGTTTCAGCACCAGTTCTGGTGACTGAAAGTCCTGTTGCAGGGAGAGACTAAGTTTCAACGTGAATCCTTAAAAATTAAATAACAATGCAGCGTTAATGCTGTGCATCAGCCGCAGCATCATTCTCGGCTATCAAGGCTTCCTGACGGGCTTTACGCTCAGCACGAGCCTCAGCGCTTAAACGCTGCTGTTCACTGTCCCAGCCTTCGTAGGCTTCAACAATTTTCTGAACCAGCTGGTGACGCACGACGTCACGAGAATGGAAACGGGTAATATGAATCTCAGGGATTTTATCAATCACACGTAAGGCATGTGCCAGACCAGACTGCTGACCACGTGGTAAATCCACTTGAGTCACATCACCAGTAATCACTGCACGTGAACCAAACCCTAAACGGGTCAGGAACATCTTCATCTGTTCAGGTGTGGTGTTCTGGGCTTCATCCAGAATCACAAAAGAATGATTCAGGGTGCGACCACGCATATAGGCGAGCGGTGCAACTTCAATAATCTGACGTTCGATCAGCTTGGCCACTTTTTCAAAGCCGAGCATTTCATACAGGGCATCATAAAGGGGACGCAAATACGGGTCGATCTTCTGGGTTAAATCCCCCGGCAGGAAGCCGAGTTTCTCACCTGCTTCAACTGCAGGACGAACCAGTAGGATACGCTGGATTTCATTACGCTCCAGCATATCTACAGCGGCTGCAACGGCGAGATAGGTTTTACCAGTACCCGCAGGACCAATACCAAAGGAAATATCACTTTGCAGAATACGCTGTACATAACGTTTCTGGTTGGCACCGCGCGGATTGATTCGGCCTTTTCGAGTCTGCAGCCAGACATTGTCCAGACCGGTATGTTCCTGTCCTTCTAGGTTCTCCTGGAGTTCACGATCGGTCTGGCTACCTTGAATCATCATATGCAAAGTATCTGCACTGATCTGCTGGCTATGTTCAGATTCTTCATGAAGACGTTGCAAGAGCATTTCGGCTCTCTCAACGGCATCGATTCCACCATCGATAAAGAAACTTTCACCTCGGTGGGAAATTTTGACGTCTAAACGTTGTTCAATTTGTTTCAAATGACCGTTATAGGCACCTAAGACGGCTTGTAAATGGTCCATCGAAATTCCAGGAAAAGCTACTGTACGTCGGATCGTTGCAGTCAAGAGTGTTCCTTTTAGAAGTGTACGTTATATGCTCTACATTACGCCACGTCAGGCTCAAGATTCAAGAGCTCACCGTAAACTAAATTTAAAGTTTTAATTTCGGTAATTTCGATCTCTGCAAAACGTCCTACCCACGATGCATCGCCAATAAAGGTGACATAACGGGTGTTGTCTGCTGTACCGACCAGAACGTTCGGATCTTTATCAGAAACTTTCTCAACCAGTACGCGCTGGACTGTACCGAGCATGGCATCTGTTTTACGAATACTGGACTGTTTAATCCAGTCCTGAACTTTGGCCAAGCGTTCTTTTTTCACCTGTTCAGGTGTCGTATCTTCCAGCTCTGCGGCAGGGGTGCCCGGACGTTTGGAATAAACAAAACTATAAGAATGGTCGAAATCCAGATCCTGAATAAACTGATAGGTTTCTTCGAAGTTCTCATCGGTTTCGCCCGGGAAGCCGATAATAAAGTCTGAAGATAAATGCATGTCTGGGCGAACTTTACGTAACTTTTCAATTTTCTCGATATACACATCAATGGTGTGGTTACGTTTCATCGCCTGCAATACGTCATTGGAACCGCTTTGTACCGGCAGATGCAGATGCGACACCATCTGTGGCAGGTCACGGTAGCACTGGATCAAATCATCATTGAATTCCAGTGGATGCGAAGTGGTATAACGAATACGACCAATACCCGGAATTTCTGCAACCAAGCGTAACAGATCGGCAAAAGTACAGATTTTACCGTCGAAGGTTTCACCGCGATAGCCATTTACGTTTTGACCGAGCAGCGAAATCTCACGCACGCCTTTTTCTGCCAAGCCAGCAATTTCTGCCAGAACGTCATCCAGTGGACGAGACACTTCTTCGCCACGTGTATATGGAACTACACAGAAAGAACAGTATTTTGAACAGCCTTCCATGATCGAAACAAAGGCTTTATAACCTTCAACACGTGGTTCAGGCAGGAAGTCAAATTTTTCGATGTCCGGGAACGAAATATCCACCAGCTTGATTTTTTCTTTTTTCGGTTTTTCGACCTGCTCAAAATGCTGGTCCAGCATTTGTGGTAAACGGTGCAGAGTTTGCGGACCAAAAATCATGTCTACATAATTGGCACGTTTCTGGATATTGTCACCTTCCTGAGAAGCCACACATCCACCGACACCAATAATCAGATCCGGATTTTTTTCTTTCAGCTTGCGCCAGCGGCCCAATTCTGAGAATACTTTTTCTTGTGCCTTTTCACGGATCGAGCAGGTATTCATCAGCAGAATATCCGCTTCTTTAGGATCGGTGGTCAGCACATAGCCATGGGAATCGCCCAGCAGATCTGCCATACGGTGACTGTCATACTCATTCATCTGACACCCTTGCGTTTCGATATACAGTTTTTTAACTGAATCGTCGATGGCTGGGGTGTGCGCTGGCTGGGTAACAGTGTTTTCTGAGGCAGCTGGGGCACCATTCGGAATGAAGGTTTGAACCGTCATGTAGGCTCCTACAAGGTAATACGTCGAAAGAGTGAACGAATAATCCGCTTGCATAGACAAACGGGTAAATAAAAATTCAATTCACGTTCTGAAATCTTTTAAAAGGCGCATATTTTAGCAGGAAAGTCGCTTAAACTTATAGCCTAAAATGCGGCTGGGAAAATATTGATTTATGGACAAAAAGTGTCTGAAAATTAATATTGTCTAATCATAAGGTTACATAAGTGAACAATACAGTGGGTTATAATTTTTCGGCTAACTCTTATGATAGGCAATAGGGGCGGGGCGAAAAATCGATGATAGAAGGCAAATTGATGTTTAAACACACTAAAAATATGAAGAAATATTATAAATTACTAAGCTTGAGTGTGGCGTGTCTGTGTTCAATGAGTGCGCAGGCAGCAGAAGAACAATTTAATGATGCCTTACGCGCGGCAAATACTGGAAATATCGGACAATTACAACAATATCAGTCTGCCATGCAAAATGATGCCTTGGGCTATTATCCTGAATACTGGATTCTGAACCAGAACCTTGGCTCCCAACCTGCCAGTCAAATTATCAGTTTCGCCCAACGCTATCCTCAATCGGCTATGGCAGAAAAACTTGCAGCCGATTATGTCGAAGAAAAAGTCAAAATGGCTGACTTTGCCACTGCACAACCTGTACTACAATATGTCACCAATGCCGATCCAGCTGAAGCCTGTGCAGTTGCGCAAGTCCGTGCCAAAAGTGGCGATCAGCTGGTCTATGCTGAATTTAAAGATGTCTGGCTGACCACCAATTCTCAACCTGAGTCTTGTACGGGCTTAGGACGAATGATGCTATCCAGTCCTCTAATGACCAATGAAGACCGCCAGCAGCGTTTGTGGGTGCAATTACGTGCTGGTCAGTCTGGACAGGCAATTGCCACTGCACAAGGTTTAGGGCTTAACCTGTCTCTAGCTCAGCTCAATACAATTCAGGCCAATCCAACCAATTACTTATGGTCAGCCCCTAAAAGTACTGCCACTGATCATGCCTATCTGATTTATGCGTTGGGGCGTCTGGCAGACAGTGATCTCGATTCAGCAATGTCCATTGTAAAACGTACTGCTGAAGGTACGCCGGTACAAGTACAAAAAACACTATTCAGAACTGTTGGTTATATTGGCGGCACTACGGTAATGAAAAATAATTTTAACCGTGAAGTGCTGAACTATCTGGATGCCAGCTATGGTTTGCCATTTAGTCCAGAAGAAGCCGAAATTTATGCCCGTCAGGCGATTCGTTTTAGTGCCTGGGAAAGTCTGATTCGTGCCATTGATGCAATGAGTGTGAACCAGAAACAGGAAGACCGCTGGCAATACTGGCTGGCACGTGCCAGTGAACAGCGCACAGATCGCGCTTCAAAACAGGCAGCAGAAAGTATCTATAAAAAACTGGCGGTCGGTGAGGATTATCATAACCTGCTAGCGCGAGATAGATTAGGCCAATTAACGGCTTCTACACCGAATTCAGCACAGCCATCCAGTCAGGCCATGCAACGCCTGAACCAGGATATCCATTTCCGCCGTGCCTTTGCCTTACGTAATATTAATGCACCAGAG
This sequence comes from Acinetobacter sp. YZS-X1-1, assembly GCF_000804305.1. Classification (NCBI taxonomy): domain Bacteria; kingdom Pseudomonadati; phylum Pseudomonadota; class Gammaproteobacteria; order Moraxellales; family Moraxellaceae; genus Acinetobacter; species Acinetobacter sp. YZS-X1-1. Next base: position 9,710 of record NZ_JWHB01000041.1, read on the forward strand.
AATTATATTAACCGTGAATGGAACTGGGCAGTGCGTCAGGCTTATTTAAGAAAAGATGACGATTTACTGTTGGCAGCAGCCAAACGCGCGATGGATATGGGGTGGTATGACCGTGCCATTTATGCAGCGGATCGTACTGCGGACAAGCATAATTACAATTATCGTTATCCAATGCCACATCAGAATTATGTGGTGAGCCATAGCCGTAATGCCGGCATTGATGCTGCCTGGGCTTATGGTTTGATGCGTCAGGAAAGCCGGTTTAATACCGGCGCACGCTCTCATGTAGGCGCTGGTGGTTTGATGCAGATCATGCCGGACACCGCCAAACTGGTCGCTCGTCAAATGGGTGAGACCCATAACCCGGCAGCCTTAAGTGATATGAACACCAATATCCGTTACGGAACTTACTATTTATCAACAATTCAGCGTCAATTGAGCAATAGTCCAGTACTGGCTACAGCAGGTTATAATGCCGGCCCGAACCGTGCCCGCCGTTGGCAACCCGAATTCCAAAGTATTGCTGCGGATCAATATACCGAAACCATTCCTTTACTGGAAACGCGAGATTATGTGAAACATGTCATGACGAACGCGACATATTACGGTATTTTATTGGGACAGGGCGCACAATCGGTCGGTAAGCGTATGCAAGCCATTCCGTTACGTAATACACCATAGTATTCAAAAAATCTAAGGGAAGGATAGTTTGTTGATCAAGGGAATAAGGGGTGCTCAAATTTCTGCTGGATGGGCTGCGCTTTTATTTTTAGCAGCAAGTCCAGCTGCCTTTGCATTGCCAACGGGTTACGTCATGGACATCCAGATGGTACCGGCACTTTGCAGTCTGGATTCGGCCTACAGTAAAAAAAGAAAATGTCTTGAAGGTTATTCCCTAAATATTTCTGGTCTCTATCCTCAAACCACATCGACACATTGCACTACTACCAGTTCTGCGAAGTTACCGCCTTTGCAGGCTAAAGTGGTGGCCCGTATCATGCCGGATGAAAATACCCGCGCATTGCTCTGGCATAATATTGGCGGCTGTATTCCGATGAATGCTACACAGTATTTTCGTACGGTGATCAATCATGCTGATCGTCTGAAAGTTCCTGAAGAACTCACCGAGCAGGAAAGTCATACCGTTTCCATTGATATGCTGCGTTCCAAATTTCTGAAAATCAATCCGCAACTGCCTTCAACAGCATTGCGCTTTAACTGTCATCAGACCCGCGCATCCAGCCTGCTGACCTCGATTCAGGTCTGTTATAACGCCAATGGGGGCTATAAAGGCTGTCCTGCAAACATTATTAATACATGTCCAAAAACTGTTACAATAAAAGGGACATACTAAGCCTTTTAGTCAAATTAATTTATATTTCCTATCATACTTTTGTTGAAATCCATTCTCTTTTACATGCATCTCGAAGAGGATTGGAGTACAATCTTTGCCGTTTATGATTATTAAGATTAGATAGAACAGCTATTTAATCATTATGACGATCCTCTCAATTGGAGATAATTACATGAAGCAACCTGTTCGCGTTGCCGTTACTGGCGCTGCTGGTCAAATTGGTTACAGCCTATTATTCCGTATCGCAAGCGGTGAAATGCTTGGTAAAGACCAACCAGTTATTCTTCAATTATTAGAAATTCCTGTTGAGAAAGCTCAGCAAGCGCTTAAAGGCGTAATGATGGAACTAGACGACTGTGCTTTCCCATTATTGGCGGGCATGATCGGTACTGATGATCCTAAAGTAGCTTTCAAAGATGCAGATTATGCTCTATTAGTTGGTTCACGTCCACGTGGTCCTGGTATGGAACGTGCTGACCTTCTTAAAGTAAACGGCGAAATCTTCATTGGTCAAGGCCAAGCATTGAACGAAGTTGCTAGCCGTGACGTTAAAGTTCTTGTTGTAGGTAACCCTGCAAACACTAACGCTTACATCGCAATGAAATCTGCTCCAGATCTTCCAGCGAAAAACTTCACAGCAATGTTGCGTCTTGACCACAACCGTGCATTAACTCAACTTGCTCAAAAAGCAGGTGTTGCAGTTTCTGACATCGAAAACATGACTGTTTGGGGTAACCACTCTCCAACTATGTATGCTGACTACCGTTTTGCTAACGTAAACGGCGAAAGCTTGAAAGACAAAATCAACGATGCAGCTTGGAACAAAGACGTATTCCTTCCAACTGTTGGTAAACGTGGTGCTGCGATCATCGAAGCACGTGGTCTGTCTTCTGCTGCTTCTGCTGCGAACGCTGCAATCGACCATATGCGCGATTGGGCTCTTGGCACAAACGGCAAATGGGTAACTATGGGTATTCCTTCTGACGGTTCTTATGGTATCCCTGAAGGCGTAATGTTCGGTTTCCCTGTAACTACTGAAAACGGTGAATACAAAATCGTTCAAGGTCTTGAAATCGACGAATTCAGCCGTGAACGTATCAATGTTACACTGAACGAGCTTGAAGAAGAGCGCGCTGCAGTTGCTGACATGATCAAATAATTTAATCTTTTAAGATTAAGTTAAAAAAGCACTCCATTTGGGGTGCTTTTTTACTGCTATTTCTACAAAATTTAAAGAACAAAAAATAACATCTTGTGAAGGAGGGACAACTGAACTTTGCGAGTAGCTCATCTAGTTTAATAAGAAGAATCATCAACAAAAGAGGAGGTACTGAGATGTTAGAGCAGCGACCTACCATGGAACTTTTTTTTGAGCAACTCGGCTTGGATTCAAGCCCGGAAGCAATCGATGAATTTATTAAAACCCATCAGATTGGGATGGATGTCCCCTTACATAAAGCTCCTTTCTGGACCAAAAACCAACATGATTTTCTGATTGGCCACTGGAAAGAAGATGATGACTGGGCAATTTTCGTAGATGTACTCAATGAGCAATTGCATATTGAGGCAGAAGGGAGTGGTTCTTGTGATCTGCCTTCTTCTAAGCATCAATAATATTTTCAAATCAATGAACTGATTATTTTTATGATGGAGTGAACGAATGGTATTAGAACAGCAAGTGACTTTAGAATTATTATTTGAGCAATTAGGCTTGCCTGCTGATGAAGCATCAATTGATGAATTTACCAAAAATCATCAGCTACCATCAGACGTGATTTTGCCGGATGCAGATTTCTGGAATGAGGGGCAAAGCGCTTTTCTTCGCGAACACTGGCATCAGGATGATGAATGGATCGTAATCATTGATAAACTGAACCAGCTTTTACATGTTGAAAGTGATAAAGAAGGCCCTGAAAGCAATTAAAGTTTCTTTATACAAAAAGACACAACAAAACCTAGTCCTTTGACTAGGTTTTTTTTATCTTATCTTATAAGTTAGTCCTATAAATAACTACAATATATCTGATATAAGGAGGGCATATGCTCGGGAAGAACCAACCATCCTTAGAAATGTTATTTTCTCAACTCGGCCTAGCTAACAGCCCGGCGGCCATCGAGCTTTATGTGCGTACTCATCAGCTACCTGCCCATATGTCATTGCATGAAGCACCTTTCTGGAATAAGGCGCAGCGTTCGTTGCTAATTAGTCATCTGGTACAAGATGATGACTGGGCAATCTGGATTGATGAACTGAATCAGCAATTGCATCTGGATGCAGATCGACGCCGTTTGGCTTGAGTAAATTAAATTAATTCATAAAAAATGCCTCATCAATATGAGGCATTTTTATAAGAACAGATTTCGTTTTTCTAATGCATACGGCTACGCAGAATCTGAATAAACCATTCCAGTTGACGATATTCATCAAATGCCGGATGCTGGCCTACCAGTTCATGGTCAAAATGGGCCGTTTTGCTGTATTTATTTAACCAGTGACGAGTCATGGCAGGTTCTTTCTTACTAGCAGATGCATAAGCTAAGAAGAAATAAATATCCGCATGCTCATAATTGGTCATTGGTTTTAGAATCTGCTGGGTAATGAGCGCATAACGATCTTCTTTGGTCAGCTCAAAGTAGATCATATAGGCTTTGGCCAGATGCAAAGACAGATTGATATATAAATCAAGTGGCATTTCTTCAAATTCAATCCGGCCTTGCTCCAGCAGAACAATCGCTTCTTGCAGGAAATGAACCTGCTCCTGACGTAACTGGCTGATGGTCACCAGTTGCAGACGAAGATCAGCCCGTTCAAGCGCCAACTCAGGCGTATTGCCATTTAAAAATAGCTGATCTGTTTCACCAATGCGTGCAATGATCTCTTTGGGGGTTGGTCGCATGAACGCAGTCCTCATATCTCAATGATTGCTATATGAGGCTGAAAATTGAAATTTAAAGCGTGGAAAAAAGATTAGAGCAAATGGGTATCACTTCTTAGCCAGGCAGTGATTGATAAACGCTGGTGTTTGGCTTTTAAAACTTCATGCATTAAATCACTTTGGAAGAAGGCAATACGGTTTGGCTTAGGCTGGATAATATGCCATTGATCATTTTTATCCTGCAAATGTAGTTCGCCGCCCCAGTTATCTTGCCAATCATCATGTAAATAATAAACCGCAGAAATCATCCGGCCATTCTTGCCTTGAGGATTATCGCGATGCAGGGCATAGAACTCACCTGCGTTATAGCAGGCAAAATGGGCTTCCACATTTTTAATGCCGAGGAAGAAAGCGCGGTTCAGCTCATGACCTAAGGCCTGTAAGGTTTGCACATGCTGGTTAGAAATTTCCAGATCTTCATTGAGCCAGAGAATGTGATCACTGCGGATATTGCTAACTACGCCATTCTGAATGGCTGCATCACGAAAGCGTTCCAGATTGCTGGTACATTCAGCAATCAGCTGTTCAACATAGGATGGGGCATAAGCATTGTCGATCATGCTAAAACCATGCTGATCTAGATCATCAAGAATCTGATCAACTGGCCAGGTTGCCGGGAGTTGAACTGCTTCCATAGAAACTCACCTAGAAGGGTAAATTGGGGTTGCGCTATTCTATGTAAGAATCGGGTCTGAACGAAACTATTTTTCATGTTAAAATAGCGGTTGATATTAGGAATTAATGAAACATGAATTACCGTCACCATTACCATGCTGGCAACTTTGCCGATGTCATGAAGCATGTATTGCTGCTTCAATTATTGACTCGACTCAATGCAAAAGATAAACCATATCGCTATGTGGATACACATGGTGGTGCAGGTAAATATGATTTATCCACCTCTGAAGCACAAAAGTCAGGGGAATTCCTGAACGGTATTCATCGCCTGATTAAGCTGGATGATTCGGTCAAGCGTAATGCACCAGAAGGTGTACAACAATATTTAAAAATTGTTGAGAAAATGCGTGAAAACTTTGGTAAAGGTGCATATCCGGGTTCACCCTGGTTTGCGCTGGAAGGCATGCGTGAAATTGACAAGGCCACCATTTTTGAAATGCAGCGTGATGTGTTTCAGCAGCTACGTCATAACATTTTCGATAAACGTGCCGGTCTGCATGAGCGTGATGCGTATGAAGGCTTGCTCGCAGTCATTCCACCGAAAGAAAAACGTGGTCTGGTCATGATCGATCCGCCTTATGAGTTGGAGCGTAAAGACTTCCCTCAATTGGTTGAATTATTGGTTGCTGCTTATAAAAAATGGCCGACAGGCGTATTTGCAGTTTGGTACCCAATTAAAGACCGTGCCATGATTGAGCGTTTCGAGAAGAAAATGTTCAAGACCGGGATTCGCCGTCAGTTGGTATGTGAAATCTGTGTATGGCCGGATGATACGCCGGTGGGTTTAAATGGTTGTGGTTTACTGGTGATTAACCCACCTTGGAAGTTCTCTGAAGATGCAGACGAAGCGCTGCAATGGTTATTCCCGCATTTGCGTATGCAAGAAAATGGCGGTCATGCTGCAGTTCGTTGGTTAGTAGGCGAATAATATTTTAAAGATCGGGTCATAGTTAGGATCGACAAGAATGACAAGTACAAATAAGCCGGAACACGAATCTTCTGAAGATTTGCCATTTGATGGCATCACCTTCGAGGTGGAAGAGGTAGAGCATACCCAGGAAGGGCAAAGAGTTAAGCGTCGAGGTATCTATCTATGGCCTAATTTGATTACAACCGCTGCGTTGTTATCAGGCTTTTACTCGATTATTGCCAGCATGAATGGCGAGTTTCAGCAAGCTATTTATGCGATTTTCTTGGCGGCTTTGTTTGATGGTCTCGATGGTCGTGTGGCAAGAGCGATTGGGGCACAAAGTCCATTCGGTGAACAGTTTGACTCACTATCCGATATGCTGGCATTTGGGGTGGCACCGGCTATTTTGATGTATAGCTGGGGATTAAGTGACTTAGGCCGTATCGGGCTGGCGGCATGTTTTGTCTATACCGCATGTGCGGCTTTCCGTCTGGCACGCTTTAATGTTCAGATTGGCGTAGTGGATAAGCGGTACTTTATTGGCGTTGCGAGTCCATTAGCAGCCGTCATTATTATTTCACTGGTTTGGGTGGGATTGGATTTCCCGGCTGTGTTTGATATTCGTGACTTTACTGTACAAATCGTTAATGCTGCGATTATTGTAATCGTGGGCTTGTTGATGATTTCTAATATCAAATACTATTCATTTAAAACTGTAGAGCGTAGACGAGTACCGTTTTTCGTGTTGCCAATCGCAGTGTTTATCTTTGCAGCGATGACTTATAATATTCCAGTGGGGATTCTCGTGATCTCCGTCATCTATGCCTTGTCTGGTTTCCTTACAACCTTTATGGCAAAAAGACAGAGTACCTTATAACAATATAAAAATAAGGAGTTTGAGATGCAGTTTCTTCAAGATTTTCTAGATCGTTCGAAACAGCTGAATCAGACTCCTGCTGTTTCCCCGCATAATCTTGCCTATCATGGGCCAAACCAGAAATATAAAATTATTCATCAAGGTTTGACACTTCCTGATCTGCCTGCACCCCTTCATTATCTTAACTTTTTGAGTATCATCGGTCAGCCTAATGCACCGATGTTGGCAAACCCGAGTGCTATTCAAACCAATGCACTGGATACAGTCACAGTAATCTGTAGTACCAGTCCGCATATGGCAGGACAATTAAATTGCTATTCAATCAAAAAGGATTGCAAGTTTCAGTATGGCCTGTTTCAGTTTCTGGATCGTGAAAAACTGACAGGCGACTTTCCGCATTTTCGTTTACAGCGTTTTGATTCTGAACTGAGCTTTGATCTCAGCATCCATACGACCAATCTAATTTCACACTTCACCCAAATGCGCTTTGCACTGGCTGATCATTGGTCTTTGCTGTGTTATTGTCAGGGTACCTTACATTATAAAGATCAGAAATATCTTATTGAGAGCTTAGGCAGTTTTGAGTTCGCACGAAGCTTTAATTTTCCCTATTTGCCTTTAGCCTTTCTGACTTATCAGATTATTAACCTGAGTGAAGGACGACAATTATTGCTGGCACAAATTCGGGATAGTTTGAACAGCATTGTGCAGTCACGAATTTATCTGCGTGACCTGAAAAATATGACCAGTCAAATGTTCGATCAAAAAGTCTATTTCAAGGTGCATCGGGTTTATCCGAGTGTGACTACCCCAAATGGGCAAAAGATGTATCTACCGCGTGAGTTTGAATGGTGCTATGAAGATGGCAAAGGAACACAGATCTGGTTGCAAGGACAAAGCCGGGGAGATTTCAAATTTGGTCTGGCTGCGGGTTATGTTGGAAGCTTTAATTACGAAGTCAGAATTAATGGCAAGACTGAGTATGGAGAAGGAGGCTATTGTGAATATATAGATTGCCGCTCCTTGCGCTTTCAGGAACACGATAAAAAAGAGAAATTATTAAGTACATTGGCCAATCCTGTACCTTTAATGCTCAAAAAATAGGGAAAATCGGCATTTTTGTAGAAATAATAATCAACTGAAGTATT
>NZ_JWHB01000042.1:0-21750 GCF_000804305.1 Acinetobacter sp. YZS-X1-1
CCCTAGTCAAAAATAATACTTTCGCAAGAGGCTTAATATCTAAGTAATATTGAGAACATAAAAAAAGACCCTATGAAAGGGTCTTTTTTTAAAGAGTTAATTAAGCTTTTTGAGCTTTCTCTTCAGACAGGAAGAACCAGGTATCCAATACTGAGTCTGGGTTAAGAGATACAGATTCAATACCTTGTTCCATCAGCCATTGTGCAAGATCTGGGTGGTCAGAAGGACCTTGGCCACAGATACCTACATATTTACCGGCTTTACGGCAAGCATGGATGGCCATAGAAAGAAGCGCTTTTACTGCTGGATCACGTTCATCAAATAGGTGAGAAACGATACCAGAGTCACGGTCAAGACCAAGCGTTAACTGAGTCAAGTCATTTGAACCGATAGAGAAACCATCGAAGTGTTCAAGGAACTGTTCAGCTAACAAAGCGTTAGTTGGCAATTCACACATCATGATCACTTTAAGACCATTTTCACCACGTTTCAGACCGTTTTGACCTAATAGCTCAATAACACGTTTAGCTTCAGCAACAGTACGTACAAACGGGATCATGATTTGAACGTTAGTTAGACCCATTTCGTCACGAACTTTTTTCAGTGCGCGGCATTCAAGTTCGAAGCAGTCACGGAAGTTGTCAGATACATAACGGCTTGCACCACGGAAGCCCAACATTGGGTTCTCTTCTTCAGGTTCGTACAGTTTACCGCCGATCAGATTAGCGTATTCGTTTGACTTGAAGTCAGACATACGTACGATCACTGGTTTGTCAGCGAACGCAGCAGCAAGAGTAGAAATACCTTCAACCAGTTTTTCTACATAGAACTCGATTGGAGATGCATAGCCTGCAGTACGAGCAAGTACAGCAGCACGAGTTTCACGTGGTAAGCTGTCGATGTTCAATAATGCTTTAGGATGCACACCGATCATACGATTGATGATGAACTCTAGACGAGCAAGACCAATACCTTCGTTCGGAATTTGCGCGAAGTCAAATGCACGATCCGGGTTACCTACGTTCATCATGATTTTGAACGGAAGTTTTGGCATAGATTCGATAGAGTTGGTTTGGATTTCGAAATCCAATGCACCTTCGTAGATGAAACCAGTATCACCTTCAGCACAAGATACAGTTACTTCTTGACCGTCTACCAGCACTTCAGTTGCATTACCACAACCTACGATAGCTGGAACCCCAAGTTCACGTGCGATGATCGCAGCGTGACAAGTACGACCACCACGGTTAGTTACAATCGCAGCAGCACGTTTCATCACTGGTTCCCAATCCGGGTCAGTCATGTCAGATACAAGTACATCACCGTCTTGTACTTTGTCCATTTCTTTAATTGAAGTTACGATGCGGACTTTACCAGAACCGATACGTTGACCGATTGAACGGCCTTCACAGATTACAGTACCACGTTGTTTTAACAGGTAGCGTTCCATCGTGCCAACATTTTCACGGCTCTTCACAGTTTCAGGGCGCGCCTGAACGATGTAGATTTTACCGTCATCACCGTCTTTCGCCCACTCGATGTCCATTGGAGAACCGTAGTGGTTTTCAATGATCAGTGCTTGTTTAGCCAATTCTTGCAGTTCGTGATCGTTCAATGCAAATTGTTGACGATCTGCTTTCTCTACATCCACCACAACAACTGATTTACCTGCAGCTGCTTCTTCACCATAAATCATTTTCTGGTGTTTAGAACCTAAGTTGCGGCGCAGTACAGCATGTTTGCCTGCGTTTAGAAGCGGTTTTGAAATATAGAATTCATCCGGGTTTACTGCACCTTGAACCACCATTTCACCCAAGCCATAAGAAGCTGTAATGAATACTGCATCACGGAAGCCTGATTCAGTATCTAAAGTGAACATTACACCAGCAGCACCAGTTTCTGAGCGAACCATACGTTGTACGCCAGCAGAAAGAGCAACCACGTCATGCGCAAAGTTTTGGTGTACACGGTAAGAGATCGCGCGGTCGTTGTACAAAGATGCAAACACTTCTTTGATCGCGATCAGAACGTTGTCGATACCACGAATATTCAGGAAGGTTTCTTGCTGACCTGCGAAAGAAGCATCAGGTAAGTCTTCTGCAGTCGCAGATGAACGAACGGCAACCGCGATATCAGGGTTGCCGTTTGAAAGTTCTGCAAAAGCTGCACGAATTTCCTTTTCCAGTTCAGCAGTAAGTGGAGTTTCCACAATCCATTGACGAATCTTTGCACCAGTTTCAGCAAGTGCATTGACGTCATCAACGTTAAGTGCAGCAAGCTCTGCATTGATTTTAGCGTTTAGGCCACTTTGCTCGAGAAATTCACGATAAGCAGCAGCTGTTGTTGCGAAGCCACCTGGTACTGATACACCAGCATTAGATAAGTGGCTGATCATTTCGCCCAGAGATGAGTTTTTCCCACCTACAAGCTCAACATCGTGCTTCCCTAATTTTTCTAGACCAATTACGCGCGCTTCCAAAGTTGTTACTCCACTTTTGCAGTATTAATCACTATCTTGGCATGAGAGTATAGCAAATCTTCTAGGTTTTTGATTTTACTAAGCGACAGTCATGTAAGATCGGTTTACTATAAAGATTATATAGTACTAAGACAAATGTTTGAGGAGAATTTTAATGTCAGAAGGTAAACAAATTCAGCGGAGTGTGTTTTTTATTTCCGATGGTACTGCCATTACTGCTGAAACCCTTGGCCACTCGCTGTTAGCGCAGTTTCCGCATGTGGATTTTGACATTCATATTATCCCTTATATTAGCTCTGAAGAAGCGGCCATGAATGTGGTCACAGAGATCAATGAACGTGCCCAAAAAGATGGTCAAAAACCTTTGGTTTTCGATACGTTGGTGGATCCCTATGTAAGAGACATTATTAATACTGCAAATGCAGTAAATCTTGATGTTTTTGAAGGGCTTATAAGCAAATTATCAGAAGAGCTTGGTACTGAACCTACGACTTTAGTCGGTCAGACCCATGCGGTGACCGATTCCGAGTCCTATAAGGCGCGTATTGATGCCGTACATTTTGCGCTCGACAATGATGATGGTGCGCGTACGCGTCACTATGATAAGGCTGATCTGATCCTGATTGGCGTATCGCGTTCCGGTAAAACTCCGACCTCAATTTATTTATCTTTGCAATTTGGAATTCGTGTAGCGAACTATCCGCTAACTGAAGAAGATCTGGACGATAACCGCCTGCCAGCAGTGTTAAGACCGCATAAAAACAAGCTCTTTGGTCTGATGATTGATGCAGAGCGTCTGGTTGCAATCCGTACGGAACGTAAGGCCAACAGCCGTTATGCCAGCTTTAGCCAGTGCCAGATGGAACTGCGTGCAATTGAAGGCATCTATATTTCGGAAGGGATTAAGTATCTAAATGTCTCGGAAATGTCGATTGAAGAAATCTCAACTCGTGTCTTACAGATGACAGGACTAAAACGTCGAATTGGCTAAAAAGAATTCAGAGCCAGACTTTGGTTGGCTCTGATTTATAGATAAAAATTAATAAAAATACTACTTTCATAGAAATAAAATATGAATAGTATAAGTGATTGAAATATTCATTATTTTAATAAAAAATGCAGTAGTTGGTTTTTAAGCTTATTTGCTCTTCAATGAGCTAAACAATTCAATCTTTCAGCGTCAAATTTTCCCAAATACACTGCGAATTTTTAATCTTATGAGCTAAAAATAGATTAATTTTCTGATTGAAAAGTATACACAATTAGCTCAACCTGATGTTCATCTCCATTAATACAATGAATACTATTTTCAGAAATTTTTGCAATAGGCCAGGTAATCAGTTGGCAATTTTCACGTTGCAGAGCAGCATAATAGTGGTCTGATTTAAGATAAACTTTGGATGCAGCTGCAAGATTTGGCATGAGTTGACGTCTTAACCATAAATTCTGCACCTGATTTTCCAGATAACGTAATGACAAAATGCTTTTAATCCGGTTATTAAACAGGCGTCGATTTTTAATGATCAAGGGATGATTCAGAAGGCGCTGCAAACCACGTTCAGTACCTGGCAATACAAATTGTGGATTAATCTGAAAAACTTTTACTGAGCGAGCTTGCTGGCTAATCTTGTTGAGCTGGCTTACGGTAAATTGATCTGTACCGATAATCGCAATATCTTTTCCAGCACAGTCAAGTTCAGCGAGCTGGGAAGAGGGCACTTTAATGCCAGTAAAATGCTGGAAATTTTCTGGACGATTCTCAAATATACCCGCGTGTGCATCCTGCTTGATGGACATTGTTTTTCCTTGAAATTATTTAATAATTGGTCTTATTTGCTTTGTTATAGATATTAACAAAAGCCCTAGAGCAGTAAAGTTCAAAATTTAACTTAGACAGTCATTCTCTTTTCTATTGTATTTATAATGAGAGATAGATGTATTAAAGAGCAGGAGATCTATCTTAGATATGAATTTATCCAGTTGGAAAGTTAAAATGTTCAAACACAATTTAAAAAAATATACCCATTCCGAAGAATAGGTATATAGATAAGAATAAATTAGGCAAAGCAAGACAGCATTATTGCCCGTTTTTGATTTGCATCAGCAATTCAAAATTATGCAGACGTTTCCCTGTGTCATAGATATCACAGGTGAAGATAAACTCATCTACATCATATTTTGCTAGGAGTGCTTCCAGACCGGCTTTAACAGTTTCTTTAGAACCCACTTGTGCCATGGCAAAGAAATTGTCGACAGACATTTTTTCAGGTGGTGACCATAAACCTTCCATAGAATCAATCGGCGCTTTCAATTTCAGGCTTTGACCGCGAATCAGAGCAAGCACACGCTGATAAGCACTTGTTGCCAGATATTCAGCTTCTTCATCTGTATCTGCTACACAAGTCGGTACGCCCATAGAAACATACGGACGATCCAGATATTCAGACGGTTCGAAATTGTCCCGATACAGTTGAATCGCTTGACCAAGCATCCGCGGAGCAAAGTGAGATGCAAAAGAATAGGGTAGACCGAGTTTTGCTGCCAGTTGTGCACTAAATAGGCTCGAACCTAATAACCACACAGGTACGTGTGTGCTTTGGCCTGGAGTTGCCACAATGCGTTGGCCTGGAATCGGATCTTTAAAGTATTGCAGAATTTCTAAAACGTCCTGCGGGAACTGATCTTCAGTTTCCTGACGGCCACGACGCAAAGCGCGCATGGTCATTTGATCGGTTCCAGGAGCACGGCCCAGCCCCAGTTCAATACGATCTGGATATAAAGTCGCTAATGTACCGAATTGCTCTGCTACTACCAGTGGAGCGTGGTTTGGCAACATAATGCCACCAGAGCCAAGTTTGATGCTATTGGTATTTGCCAGTAAATAGCCTAAGAGAACGGCGGTCGCTGAGCTGGCAATACCATCCATATTATGATGCTCGGCCAGCCACATTCGGCTATAACCTAGATGTTCTGCGGTCTGGGCCAGCTCCAGCGCATGTTGCAGGGAGAATTGAATGGTCTTATCGTCACGAACTGGAACCAGTTCGAGAATAGAGAACTGGGTATCGGTAAGCGTACGCATAATATTACTCTTGAATAAACATGACTAAGAGCATACGACTTTGCATTGTATTTGTATATCGAAAAAAATCGATATATATGTAAACCAAAATAACAGGCAAAAAAATAAGCATCCGAAGATGCTTATTCAAGGAAGAAAAGTAAATAGAGGAAATCTTAGCGACGGTGGTTATAACGGTAGTTGCTAGTACGATAGTTTTTCGAACTATAGCGACGGTCATAACGGTCATCATAGCGACGGTCTTCGCTGACTTTTTTACCAAGGGCAGAACCACCTGCAGAACCTAATGCAGCGCCAATTAAGCCGCCATTAGAACCCGCCATATTTTTACCTACGGCATAACCGGCACCACCACCTAAGGCACCACCGATAATCGCGCCATTACGGTCACGTTTATTCGCTGCTACTGCGGCACCAGCACCACCGCCAATCGCAGAACCGATTGTTGCGCCAGTTGTACCACCCATTTTATTGCCCACTGCGGCACCAACGACACCACCCAAAGCAGAAGCTAAAGCCGTATTCGTTGTATTTCCGGCATTGGCGGCTGTCATACCCATGGCTGAGGTTGCTACAACAGCGATCATTAGAGATTTGTAATTCATGAGTACACCTTTTATATATCTAGCTGTATTTGTTGATGAGATAAATTTAATCTAGCAACCGTCAAATAGCATGGAGGCAGTGTTGGCGAATTGTGATTTTTGTCTCCTTAATTTATTCATGATCTTGTTCGAATAAGTTGATGTATTACATGAATTTGGATGTGTTGAATGTACAATAAAAAAAGCACCCAAACAGGTGCTTTTAATGTTAAATGTAGCGTCGAATTTAAAGAGCTTGAGGCTAGGAAATTAACGGTGACGTTTTTTCCAGTGTTTAGCACGATTCGCTTTGGCACGATCGGCTGCTTTATCTTTAGAAATTTTATTACCTAATGCTGCACCACCCGCAGCACCAAGTGCTGAACCGATATAGCCGCCATTAGAACCACCCATGTTTTTACCTACGGTATAACCAGCACCGCCACCTAAAGCACCACCAATTGCAGATGAGGTACGGTTTTTCTTGTTACTTGCCACAGCAGCACCACCTGCACCACCTAACGCAGCACCAATTGTTGCGCCAGTGTTGCCCCCCATGTTTTTGCCCAGTGCAGTACCAGCAACGCTACCTAGAGCACTTGCTGCTGCCACACGTGCAGTACTGTCTGCATGCGCACTCACTGTCATCATTGAGCCTGCAGCCATTGCAGCACTCAGTAAAATTGCATTGAGTTTCATGTTGTAACTCCGTGTCCCTGATAGGACTTTCATATGTTAGTGTGTTTCGACGCAGAAAATGTAACAAATCATGCCCAAAAGAATGTGAAGATCTACCTCCATATTTAATGTGTTTATTTGCCAATTTGTAAAATAAGAAATAAATAAGGGTCGAATTGAGCAGAAAAAATCCAAAACTGAAGATTTTATTTATATTTGTTAACAAATGGCGGTGACATCGCTGCATCTAAGCACTGACTTACTGAATAATGATGTTCATTGACCCAGAGAATCGTTAAACTAGGCGCAATTTTTTGATTTCGCTGTGCTAAATCACTGTTTAGTCACAGCCTTATGTTTGAGATTTTTTAGAAAATGAAAGAATCGTTACGTTTACGATTAGACCAACTCTCTGACCGTCATGAAGAACTGACTGCGTTATTGGCAGATGTTGAAGTGATTTCGGACAACAAGCGTTTTCGCCAGTTATCACGTGAGCATAATGATTTAACCGAGATTACCAGCGTTTGGACCAAGTACAAACAGGCTGAAGAAGATATTGAAACTGCACAAGCCATGCTGTCTGATCCTGACTTTAAGGAAATGGCGCAGGAAGAGATCAAGGAAAATAAAGCCCTGATCGAACAGCTTGAGGCGGATCTGAATATCCTGATGATTCCAAAAGATCCAAATGATGCCAACTCTGCTTATTTGGAAATCCGTGCCGGAACCGGTGGTGATGAAGCGGCAATCTTCTCAGGTGATTTATTCCGTATGTATAGCAAGTATGCGGAATCTCAAGGCTGGCGTATTGAAATCCTGTCTGAAAATGAAGGTGAGCATGGTGGCTATAAAGAAGTCATCTGCCTGGTGAATGGTGAAGGCGTTTATGGTCGCCTGAAATTTGAAAGTGGGGCGCATCGTGTACAACGTGTACCTGCGACAGAATCGCAAGGTCGTGTACATACCTCAGCGTGTACGGTAGCGATTCTTCCAGAAGTGGATGTAGATACATCAGTCGACATTAATCCGGCTGACTTGCGTATCGACACTTACCGCGCATCAGGTGCCGGTGGTCAGCACATTAACAAAACTGACTCTGCGGTGCGTATTACGCACATTCCAACCGGTACAGTGGTGGAATGTCAGGATGAACGTTCACAGCATAAAAACAAAGCCAAAGCGATGGCCTTGTTGGTTTCACGTCTGGAAAATGCCAAACGTGCCGCAGCAGATGCAGCGACTTCTGAAATGCGCCGTGACCTA
Source organism: Acinetobacter sp. YZS-X1-1 (assembly GCF_000804305.1). Taxonomy (NCBI): domain Bacteria; kingdom Pseudomonadati; phylum Pseudomonadota; class Gammaproteobacteria; order Moraxellales; family Moraxellaceae; genus Acinetobacter; species Acinetobacter sp. YZS-X1-1. The sequence goes on from NZ_JWHB01000042.1 coordinate 8,090, forward strand.
GTCGGTTCGGGGGACCGTTCAGAACGTATTCGTACCTATAACTATCCACAAGGCCGTATGACTGATCACCGTATTAACCTGACTTTATATAAGCTGGATGCTGTGATGGAAGGTGATCTGACTGAGCTATTAGACAGTCTGCATCGTGAATATCAGGCTGATCAGCTGGCCATGCTTGCACAGCAGAATGGTGGCTAATGAACATTCAAGAAGCACTGGCTTTACGTGGTGAACCTGAAAGTTATGAACGTCAGGAAAATGCCTGGTTGTTGGAACACATTACCAAGATTGATTCTTTTGATCTGGTAATGAAAAAAGACCAGCAGTTAACACCTGAACAGGAACAGGTCTATGTCGAAGGTCTGGCGAGGATTGCTGCCGGTGAGCCATTGGCCTATGTCACAGGCTCACAACCATTCTGGACACTGGATCTTAAAGTCACCAAAGATACTTTAGTGCCACGCCCGGATACCGAAGTGCTGGTTGAAACAGTCCTGAAATTAGACTTGCCGGAAGATGCGCGAATTGTTGACTTGGGGACTGGTACAGGCGCTATTGCCTTGTCACTAGCGTCTGAGCGCCCGAACTGGTCTGTGACCGCTACTGATATTTATGAACCCACACTGGAAGTTGCCAAATACAATGCGGAACAGCATGATTTGGATCAGGTGCAATTTATTCTTGGTTCATGGCTAAAACCATTTGGCCGCCAGTTCTTTGATGCGATTGTATCTAATCCGCCGTATATTGATGCTGATGATGAGCATATGCCAGATCTGGCAACTGAGCCGGAACGTGCGCTGGTTTCAGACAAAAATGGCTTGGCTGATATTGAAATAATTATTCAGCAAGCTAAAAAGCATCTGACCGTAAATGGCTGGGTTGTGCTTGAGCACGGCTATGATCAGGGCGATGTGGTCCGCCATCTGTTTACTCAAGCTGGCTATAAACAGGTCCGTACAGTGAAAGATTATGGCGGCAATGACCGGGTAACTTTAGGTCAGTGGCCACGTTAATTTTTAAAGCTTGATTTAATAAAAAAGCGACCTGGATAGGTCGCTTTTTTTAATTCTTTTATTCAATAAATTATGACTTTTTAATCACATCTCGCCAGCGCAGTAAGCGGGTTTCAAACAATTTCATAATACTGTCGGTGATTTTGCCTAGGACTGCTAACAGGATAATCGCAATAATCACAATAGCCGGACGTGAAGTTTCACGACCATCACTGAGCAGATAACCAATCCCTTGAGTGGCAGCAATCAATTCAGCTGCAATCATAAACATCCAGGATAAACTCAGGCTATTCCTTAAGCCAGTCAATATTCCCGGTGAGGCAGCAGGCAATACAATCTGCTGAACCTGTTGCCAGTATTTCAGGCGATAGACTTTCGCGACTTCAAGCAGTTTACGATCTACACCCTGAATCGCAGCCACAGTATTGGTATATGTCGGGAAGAAGGCACCAATCGCAATCAAGGTGATTTTAGAAGATTCATCAATTCCCAGCCAAAGTAGGAGTAGAGGAATCCAGGCTAGACTCGGAATGGATTTAATTGCAGAAAACGTTGGTTCCAGAAAATCTTCTGCATGTCTGTTTAGCCCAACCAGGATCGCAAAGATCAGTCCCAATCCACTACCAATTCCAAAGCCAAGAAAAACCCGCCAGCTACTGGTCCAGATGTGTTGCCATAAATCGCCCTCAGCCAGTTCAGTAAAGGAATGAAATAGGCTACTCGGTGCAGGCAACAGATAAGGTTCGATTACGCCATTACGGACCAGTATTTCTACCAATACGATAAAAATAACAGGCAGGGTGAGGGCTTTGGTCAGCGAAATGCTGCGTAGTAACACAGCGGATTTTGACTGTTCTTCCACGCTCAACTGTTCCGAGATGCTTTTCGGTATAGCCATTACTTAGTTGCAACCTTTTTAGCATAGAGGGCATCAAATAATTGAGTCACGACCTGATTGACATTGGTTCCTTTACGAACCAGTTCTTCTTCCGTCAGGATACGACCAGCTTTTTGTAATGCCCCGGTATGTTTGGTGGTTGGAATATTCTGATCCAGATTAGTACGGCTGAGTTGAAGCTTGGCGACTTCAATCGGAAGCTTGGCTTCACGTGCCAGTAATTCAGCCAATTTGTCGGGATTGGCTTTCGCCCATTGACGTGCCTGTTCATAAGCTTTAATCACTGCTTCAATCGCTTCCGGACTGGATTTGGCAAACTGGTCTTTTACGCTCAGTACGCTATAAGAATTAAAACTGACATTGCGATACAGTAATTTGGCACCTGACTGTGCCTGCGCAGATGCCATTAAAGGATCAAGGCCTGCCCAGGCATCGACCTGTTTGCGCTCTAACGCAGTCTTACCATCCGGATGCTGTAAATGAACGAGCTCTACATCGCGTTTGCCCAAACCAATCGTATCTAAGGCTTGTAAAGTAAATAAGAAAGGATCTGTACCTTTAGTGGCAGCAATCTTTTTACCTTTCAAATCTTTCAGTGATTTGATATTTGAATCTTTATTAACGACCAGTGCTGTCCATTCAGGCTGGCTCTGGATATAAACTGTTTTAATCGGGCTACCATTGGCGCGGCTAAGCACTGCCGCTAAACCTGCAGTAGAAGCAAAATCTGTGCTACCGCTATTTAGATATTCGAGTGAGCGGTTACTGCCTTGGCTAAATACCCATTTAATCTTGGTTTTTGGCAAAGCTTTTTCTAGCAGTTTCTGTTCTTTAACCACCAGACTGGTCGGTGCGTAATAGGCATAATCCAATTTTAATTCAGATGGAATCGCTGCGTTAGCCAAGCCGGTAAAGAAAGAAATAGAAAGACCGAGTAAAGTCAGACCCGAAGTTCTTAATGTTTTTTTCATGAATATCTCAATCTTGAATTAAATTTTTTACATTCATATTGATAAATCGATAAGCACACAAAAAAGAAAAAAAGATAATCAAATCAAAAAATGAAATAATTAACAGCTTTAAATATAGGTATTTGTTTTTATTTGAATTTATTAAATAAAGAATAGAAAGGTTTTGCTTAGATAAAATTTTAAAAATGGTATGGCGTAAATTGATAAGCTGTTTTTTTAATCATTCGTCTTTGCAGTAGGAAGTTTTATAAATAACGAGTGCCATAAAAAAAGCGATGCATTAGCATCGCTTTTTGAGTCACTATTTTATCAATCTGGATAGCTTACATTGGGTAGTCTTGCAGACAGTCATAAACCTCGACTTGATCTAGGCTACCAGTTTCCATTGCCAGGCAAAGAGCCACGACTTTGGCAGTATCAGCAAGATATTGTTCATCTTTCAGTGCAATACCTTGTTGTAATGCAACGATGCGCTCAGCCGGAATTTCAAGCGATTTCGCAGCTTCAGTGGCATCAATCTGGTTAAAGAAGTGCACAATAGCATCTTTGAGGGCAGAATCAGACGCATTCAAGATGCCTTGATTCAATTGCTCTGCATTAAGATCGGTCGAAGAAACTAAAGCCTGGGCGAAGTTTTGAACAAGATTTTGTCCAAGAACATCAGTCATCTTTAACATGGAAAATACCTTCAACAAGGAAAGAGGGAAAGGGAGTACAGCCAAAAGTGAAGCACTAAAAATTGATTGAAAAATAAACTATCTTAATAGGGAATGCAAAGCATTATGAATGACCGTTCAGTCCTCTATTTTTGGGCTGTAAGCCTTGAAAAATATAACTGTTGAGAAAATATAAATTTAAATTTATATGCTAAATTTTAATCGTTTTTAAGTCTTATTAAATATAAATTATCTAGTAATATTTTGTCTATAGGCACCTGGACTAACCCCTGTCCATTTTTTAAAGGCGCGATGAAAAGCACTGACTTCTTGAAAGTTAAGTTGATCACTGATGTCTTGCAAACTTTGATCTGTACGGGTTAACAGCTCAATAGCTGTATCACGACGAATCTCATTTTTGAGCTGTTGATAAGTTACACCTTCATTTTTAAGACGCCGTTGCATGGTGGCTTCAGACATATTCATTTTCAAAGCAAGCTCATTTAGTTCCAGCCATTCAACCGGAGGTACTTTTAAAAGCTGTTTGCGGATCTGTGTACTTAGCGCATAAGGATTTTTAAAGCGAACTAGCAGGTTATGCGGAGTCTGCTGAATAAACTGATACCAGGAGGTCTGATCCTGTTTTACCGGGAGCTGCAAATAGGCTGCATTAAACTGGATATAGTTTTCACTGGCCTGATATTCAATCTGTTCACAAAAACGGACTTTATAATCAAAATCATCGAGTGGCGCGGCACATTTCAGTTGGATCTGATTGAGTAAAATCCGCTGTCCGCTTAACCAGCATAGCAGGGTATGAATCAGCATTAGATAGGTTGCATAACTAAACATGCGCTTGGTCTGATTCTGGTCATAGATCACGATATAGGCAAAGTTTTCCTCGACCATCAGTGTGCTGTGCAGATCATCCAGAATCAGATTAAAAAATTGCAGGATTTGCTGCAGAGCTTTTTCCAGCGTAACTGCCTGTAACAGCATTTTAGATAGTAATTTGAAACTGCCACGGCGCATTGGATGGCTGTCCATGCCAAAAAATTCGTCATTCATATTATCGGCAAGTGCAGTCCATAGCGCGGCATATTGCGCCACTGACACCCGTGCTTTAGCAGAGTGAAGAATCTCTAAAGGAATGGCAGCCTTAGTTAGAATCGCGGCAATATCATAATGCTGTGCTTTGGCATTCAGCAGTGCTTCATGAACCAGATCAATCGAGATGGTTCCCTTACTATATTCCAAGGCTGGTAATTGCATAGCCAGTCAGATATCCCTTTTTTATTGTCCAAATCCATCAGTGAAGATGCAACATTTGGAAATTGTACAGAATAAAATCTCTGTTTACTCTGCCTATTACGTCGTAGCTTGTCATAAAAATAGGAACAGGACATTAACATGAAAATTCAGGGAAAAGTGATTGTGGTAACTGGTGGTGCATCAGGTCTGGGTGCAGCCACAGCGACTCATCTGGTAGAACAGGGCGCAAAAGTGATTCTGGTCGATATGAACCAGGAACAGGGCAATGCTTTACAACAGCAACTGGGTGAGCAGGCTGAATTTGTTCAACTGGATGTAACGGATGAGCAGGCGGTTGAAGCTTTCTTTAATCATGTTGAAAACCAGTATGGCCAACTCAATGGCTTGGTGAACTGTGCTGGTATTGCACCTTCTGCCAAGGTACTGGGCCGTAATGGAATTCATGAACTGGCAATGTTCCAGAAAGTGTTGAATATCAATGTAAGTGGCACATTCAATATGCTGCGTTTTGCGGCGGCTTTAATCGCTAAGTATGAGCTGCAAACCGATGAAGAAGAGCGTGGCGTGATTGTGAATACGGCTTCAGTTGCAGCCTTTGATGGTCAGATTGGTCAGACAGCTTATTCTGCGTCTAAAGGGGCGGTCGTTGCGATGACGCTGCCACTAGCACGTGAGCTGGCGCGTGAAGCGATTCGTGTCATGACCATTGCACCGGGCATTATGGAAACCCCCATGCTGAAAGGCATGCCGCAAAATGTACAAGATGCTCTGGGGCAGATGGTTCCATTTCCGCCGCGTCTAGCCAAACCTCAGGAATTTGCCCAGTTAGTGGGTCATATCTTCGAAAATAGCTATTTAAATGGTGAAGTGATTCGTCTGGATGGTGCCATCCGTATGGCTCCAAAATAAGTTGGAGTCAACGAAACAAAATACAAAAGTCAGAGTGGGTATATTTATTCACTCTATATGGAAAATTAAAAGATAAGTAAGGGATATACGCAGTGCTTTTAAATGATGAACAGAAAATGATTCAGGAGATGATGCGAAACTATTCGCAACAAAAACTGAAACCCACCGCTGGTTTAAGGGATAAAACGGCACAATTTCCAGCACAGGAATTGAAAGAACTCGGTGAACTCGGTGCACTTGGCATGACCGTGTCTGAACAATGGGGTGGAGCAGGTCTGGACTATGTGTCGTTGGTACTGGCCCTTGAGGAAATCGCGGCTGGAGATGGAGCCATCTCGACCATTGTCAGTGTGCAGAATTCATTACCTTGCGGGATTACCCAGCGTTATGGTACCGAGGAACAAAAGCAGAAATATCTGACTAAACTGGCGACCGGTGAATGGTTGGGGTGTTTCTGCCTGACGGAACCTCAAGCCGGTTCCGATGCCAGCGCACTGGAATGTAAGGCAGAACGTGATGGCGATGAATGGGTATTAAATGGCACCAAGCAGTTTATCACCACCGGTAAGCATGCCCAGATTGCACTGGTATTTGCCGTGACAGATAAATCTGCAGGCAAAAAAGGGATCTCATGTTTCTTGGTACCTACCGATAGTCCAGGATATATCGTCTCAAATCTGGAAGAAAAAATGGGGCAGCATTGTTCCGATACCGCGACCATTATTTTTGATCAATGCCGGATTCCGGCTGAAAACCTGCTCGGAAAAGAAGGTGAAGGCTACAAGATCGCCTTGTCTAATCTCGAATCTGGCCGGATCGGGATTGCGGCACAATCTGTAGGTATGGCACGAGCTGCACTGGATGCTGCCGTGGAATATGCCAATGAACGTAAATCCTTTGGCGTCGAACTGGTACAGCATCAGGCAGTGGCGTTCCGTCTCGCAGATATGGCCACCCAGATTGAGGCAGCAAGACAACTGGTCTTACATGCAGCAACGCTTAAAGATGCAGGATTACCATGCTTGAAAGAAGCGTCCATGGCTAAACTGTTTGCTTCAACGATTGCAGAGCGAGTCTGTTCGGATGCGATTCAGATTCATGGCGGTTATGGTTATGTCTCTGATTTCCCGGTTGAACGTATTTACCGTGATGTCAGAGTGAGCCAGATTTATGAAGGTGCATCTGATATTCAGCGTCTGGTCATTGCCCGGGAAGTGAGCAAAGTTTAAAGGTCATGAAATAGCCGACTGTTCAAATCCTGCAACTCATTTGAGGGATATGGAAATTGTGATGGTCTATAAAATATGGTCAATTATTGATTAAGCGAAAAGTGACTCAGCAGAGTGACACCTAACATGTCCTAGCAATAGGGCATGTTATATAAAACCGGCATTGCAATGGAATTCGCAGGCGGTAGACAGAACAACAAATACAACGGACACAGACATAAAGTCTGTTTATAAACGGAATAGAGGTTGTCGTGATGAAGACACTAGAACAAGCGTATCGTGAATTTAATTTTGACACTATGGTTCAACAACATCTGGCAGGAGTGCCAGATGCACTCAACGCCTATACAGAATGCTGTGGACGTTTTCTAGGACAAAACCGGATCGCGTTAATCTGGGAAGGTAAAAATGGCAAGACCCAATATTGGACTTTTGAACAATTGGCTGAGGCTTCAGGACAATTGGCTCATTATATGACCTCACTGGGTTTACAAGCAGGTGACTGTATCGCTGGTTTGCTCCCACGAACCCCCGAATTATTAATTACCATTCTTGCTACCTGGCGTATTGGTGCGATTTATCAGCCTTTATTTACCGCTTTTGAAAGCAAGGCAATCGAGCATCGTATTAATACCGCACATACCCGACTGATTATTACCAATCAGGAACAGCGTGCAAAACTAGATGATCTCGATATTCCACATATTTTAACCGTACATCAAACACTTGAAAGTGCCCATCAGGATGCAGATTTCTGGACTGAACTGAAGCAATATCCAACTGAATTTGAGCCGGTTCAAGGTCGTTTTAGTGACATTTTCCTGATGATGTTTACTTCAGGTACAACGGGACTGGCAAAATCAGTGCCTGTTCCGCTTAAAGCTTTACTGGCATTTAAAGGCTATATGCTGCACGCCGTAGATTTACGTGACGAAGATACTTTCTGGAATCTGGCAGATCCGGGTTGGGCTTATGGTCTGTATTATGGGATTGCAGGTCCATTAAGTTTGGGGCATAGCATCATTATGGATGAACGTGCCTTTAGCGTAGACAATGCTGTTGAAGTCATTAAAAAATATCGGGTAAATAACCTGACCGGTTCTCCAACCGCATTCCGGATGTTCTATGGCTTTAAGGAAAAATTTGATGCTGAGATTAGCTCGTGTTTACGTGTGGTCAGTAGTGCAGGTGAGCCATTAACGCCTGAAGTCATTCAATGGTTTAATCATAAAATGGACGTCAATATCTACGACCAGTATGGACAGACGGAACTGGGAATGGTGATTGCCAATCATCATGCGCTGGAGCATCACAAGAAAATCGGTTCCGCTGGCTTTGCCATTCCAGGACATCGTTTTGCAGTTTTAAATAAAGAGCATGAGGAAGTCGAAAAAGGCGGCATTGGGACCTTGGCTATGGACTGCTCAGCCTCACCTTTGATGTGGTTCGAAGGCTATGGCGGCAATAATCGTAAAGCCTTTGTGGGACAGTACTATTTAACGGGTGATACCGTAAAACTGAATGAGCATGGTGGAATAGATTTCATTGGTCGTGCGGATGATGTCATTACGACTTCGGGTTATCGAGTTGGACCTTTTGATGTAGAGAGTACCTTGCTGGAGTGTGAAGAGGTGCTGGAGTCCGCTGTGGTTGGAAAGCCAGATCCGGAACGTACCGAAATTGTGAAAGCCTTTGTAGTGCTTAAAGCACAATATGCCGCTAGTGAAGAACTGATGCTGAAATTGCAAAACTATGTGCGTTCCCGTTTATCTAAACATGCCTATCCGAAAGAGATCGAGTTTGTAAGTGATTTGCCTAAAACCTCTAGCGGTAAAATTCAGCGTAATCTGCTTAAACAGCAGGAAATTGTCAAGATTCAGGGTATTAAACAGGTCAGTTAATATATTCACTTAAATATAGTGAAAAGGTCGCAATTGTGGCTTTTTTATACGATTAATTTATTTATGCTCGAATTTATCAGAGAGAATAATTGTCATTACAATGTAATACTATTCATCTTTTAAATAAAATAAATCAAAAATTTAGCCTCTTATTAAGAGGCTAAATTGAAAGTGGAATTCTTATTTACTTATAGATCAACTTTTTTGTGCTCAGCATCCGGTTCCCCAGCTTCGCCAGTTACGCCACCTTTTAGTGCCTTAAATAGCTGAGTTACTTTATTATCAGTGACATTCCAGTATTCTGCACTTTCAGCTTCAGCAATCAGTACACGTACGCTAGGATCATCTTTACCTTCAAACCAGTTTTCTGCCCATGGATTCCATAATTTTTCAATCAAAATACGGTCAGTACTGATCTGTGCATTTGCGCTGATTGATACATAAATACCATCAGAAGGTTTAGCAAAAGATAAACCAATCTGAGTACGACCAGTAGTGGCAGCTATCACCAGATCATTGGTATCACGCATGATGAAATACAAGTTCTGATCTTCATTCATTTGCTCAGAATTGAGCATGGTCATCGGCTGAGAATGAATTTCCTGACTTTCGGTCACATGACTGATCATGGTGTAACGCACATCTTTGATTAATTCCCATAATTTTTCACGATTATTATGCTGATTTTGTTCGTTCATCTATATGCTCCATAGTATTTATTGAAAGCGAGGATAATTGCTATTCCTTAAGCAGCTTAATCATATTTGATAATGGATACAGAGGGTCTCACTGAACTGATACATTTTCCTACTGAATTGCAGGCAACAGCTACAGAAGTGCTAAACAAGCGGAAGACAGTTACAGGGTGATAAAGGAATAGAAGAACGAGATTAGCCAGAAGATGTAATACGTGAATAAATTAAGTGGCATATAGATCAAGTTAAGTGCATTCATAATATGACCATTACATATTTATCAGGACACTATCAGCTTGATACGGAGCATTTAACTGATATGCTATTTGGCGCTAATGTTGCCAAGCTATACAAAGATTTGCTGTTCACGCTTCTTCAAATCTATCTGTCACAGATTTAAGGACATATTGAAATTTCGATACATGCAATTTTGGCAAATGCTTTTAAAATTTCGAAACAAGGAAAGACATTGTCTATATCATCTATGGATGCCGTATCCTCAGAATTTGAACTCACTGATGCTGAATTGCATTTATATAGCCGCCAGATTCTCTTAGACGGTTGGGATATTGAAGCCCAGGAAAAATTGAAATTTTCCAATGTCTGTATCGTGGGATGTGGCGGGATTGGTTGTACCTTGGCAGAACTTCTGGCTAGAGCAGGTGTAGGCAAAATTACTCTGATTGATCCTGATACCATCGAGATGAGTAATCTGCAACGACAACTGGCATTTACGCCAAATGATTTAGGCTTTTATAAGGCAGAAACACTCGCGAAAAGACTGGCTCAGATTAATCCGAATATTCAGATTAAATATATTAATCAAGCTTTAACGACTGACAATGCAGAAAGTATCATCGAACATCAAGATCTGGTGCTGGATGGATGTGATCAGTTCGAGACACGTTATCTGGTCAATCAGAGTTGTGTAAAACTGAATATACCTTTAATCAGTGCTTCTGCGATTGGTTTGCAAGGACAACTGTTCATGATGGAAGGGGATTCAGCTTGCTATGCCTGCCTGTTTCCACCTGAACATCAGGCTGATACCAGTTTGCGTTGCGCAGACTCAGGTGTCTTGGCGACTACGCCAAATGTGATGGCGAGTTTGCAAGCTCATCATGCTTTGCTTTATTTAGGTCTGGGTAAAATGCCACTTAGACAGAAACTTCTACTTTGGGATGGTCTGAGTTTTAAACAGCGCATTTTAAGTTTCGAAAAAGATACAGATTGCCCGGTCTGTCAGGCAAGATAGGCCTGCAAAATTTAATTTTTTTGCTACACTGCATGTAATTAATTTTTCCTAAGACATTATGAAAAAAAATATCTGGTTAGATGGAATACGTTCGGTTGCCCGTATGGGTGAAACCGCAGTGGTTGCGGCGAAGGCCGGCATTAAATATGCCACTGAAAAGCCAAGTAATGCCAAACTCATGCGTGAAACGTTTGAATCTTTAGGCTCAACCTATATCAAGCTTGGTCAGTTTATTGCCAGTACGCCGTCGCTGTTTCCACGTGAATATGTGGAAGAGTTCCAGGGCTGTCTGGATCAAACACCGACCTTGCCATTCAGCTATATCCAGGAAGTACTGGCATCAGAGTTTTCTGGTCGCAATATGGATGAAATTTTTGCCTCAATTGATGAAACACCACTGGCTTCTGCCTCTATCGCACAGGTACATGCAGCCAAGCTGGTTTCTGGTGAAGATGTGGTAATTAAAGTACAAAAGCCGGGTGTCGAAACAATTCTATATACCGATTTAAATGTACTGCATTGGGCGACCAAACTGCTGGAAAAAGCAGTGCCGAAAGTAAAATTTGCCTCATTGGCCGATATTGTCGAAGAAATCAAAACCCGAATGGTGCGTGAAGTCGATTTCATCGAGGAAGCACAAAATCTGGATGATTTCGTCAATTATCTGAATATCACCAATAATAAAGCAGCAACTGCTCCTAAGGTTTATCATCAATATTCAACACGTCGTGTACTGACCATGCAACGTTTATATGGCGTGCCACTGACTGATTTTGAAGTGGTAAAAAAGGTCGCTAAAGACCCATCACAGGTTCTCATCACTGCAATGAACACCTGGTTTGGCAGTCTAATGATGTGTAACAGTTTCCATGCTGATTTACACGCGGGTAATCTGATGCTACTTGAAGATGGTCGTGTGGGCTTTATTGATTTTGGGATTGTCGGCCAGCTTAAACCAGAAGTCTGGACAGCGTGTATGGCCTTTATGGATGCCTTGCAGCATACCAACTATACCCTGATGGCAGAAAACATGCTGAAAATGGGTATGACTGCAGTTGAGATTGATACCAAAATGCTTGCGGCTGATCTTGAACGTTTATTTAGTGGTGTGATGTTAGCTGATCCTCAGGAATTGCTGACTTCAAGCCCAGCCGATCTTAACGATATCATGATGGATATGGTAGCAGTCGGTGAACGCCATGGTATTCGTTTCCCACGTGACTTTGCCTTATTGTTTAAGCAAATGCTGTATTTTGACCGTTTTATGCGAATTCTGGCGCCGTATACAGACATCTATGCAGATCAGCGTTTGCAGATGGTCCAGACCATGGACCCAAATTTACTGTTAAAGCATTAATTTAATCCCTCCCGACCTCCCTTTAATAAAGGGAGGCTTTCATTACAAAATAATTAGAAGTGATGAAAGTCCCTCTTTATTAAAGAGGGATTTAGGGAGATTATTGGTAAATATTAAATTCCGAGTTTTAAAATGGACGCAATTATTATTGAAGGCTTAAAGGTCGATACAGTAGTCGGCTGCTTTACTTGGGAGCGTCAAATCATTCAGCCTTTAATGCTGGATCTCACTATTCGTACCAAATTAGAACAAGCGGCACAGTCAGATGAACTGGAAGATACTTTGAATTATGCCGAAATCTGTGAGATTTCAGCGCGGGTGATTCAGGACGCCCAGCCAAAATTGATCGAACATGCAGCAAAACTGGTACTAGACGCGCTTTTTGCTACCTTTGAAAGTGTAGAATCGATTATGATTACGATCCGTAAGCCTGCCATTATCGCGCAAGCTAATTCTGTAGGGATACGTCTTGAACGCCACCGCAACGATATTCGCCCTAGCACTGGCGAGTAATTGTCATCCACAGCAACATTTTCAGGCTGCCCAGCAGCGGATCAGCGAGTTGGGGAAAGTTTGGTTTTCTCCAATTTACCTCATTCCATGTCGGGATAGTATCGGGGCAGATTACTGGAATGCGGCCTGCCTCCTATACAGTGAAGTTCCTGTTCAAGATATGACTAATTTATTAAAGCAAATGGAAACGGATTCGGGGCGGGTTCGGCCATCTCATCAGATCAGCCTGGATGTCGACCTGATTGCATGGGGAAATGATTTAAACCAGATGGAATTTAATCCTAAAAAATTACCGCTTGCACTGGATGTTAAAATTCCGATGCATGACATCTGGTCTCATCCTGCATTTGAATATGATCGCCGTCTTCAATATCCACAAGTCAAAATTTAATCTGGATTCGAAATTAAGCTAATGAATTTTTCAGTTTTATGTAAGTAGGGGATCTGTATTTGCCAAAAAACTGTTATTTACTTTTTCTTTTTATAAAAAATAACTAACAACACAATAATTGCGAATAGAATGCCAAGAATAATACCTGTTTCCATAAATTACCTCTAAATAATCATTTTTACTACCAATTTTAAAAAATAGAGAACAATAAATATATTTTAAATTTTAATTAATTTACCATGAAGGTAATTATATTTTAACTTGGTTTTAAATAAAATTTAATTTTTATAAAAAATATTAAATAATATAGTCATCTAAATATATCAAAAAATAAGGATGATAAAAAATAAAAATCTACAAGATTGATTTAAATAATTTCTATTTTTCTTTATCGATAAAGTAGAATGAAAGTATTAAATAAAACGTGGACCTAAATCCACGTTTTATGTTTATAAAGCTAATTATATTGCAATGAATTAACGAGAAGTAAATCTTCCTCGGTCATCACGTGGTGGACTTCTTCGTCCTCCATTGCTGGAACGTCCGCGGCGATCATCATCGTCGTGCTCATCAACACGGCTGCGGCCACGACCTCGAC
>NZ_JWHB01000043.1:0-20834 GCF_000804305.1 Acinetobacter sp. YZS-X1-1
ATTATGAACAGTAAACGTCAACAGACCCTAAATAGAGAGCCAATCCAGAAACTGAATAACATAGCAACGATGCCCCAAATCATGACACGCAGTGCGCCTTTCCACATACTGCCACCGCCTGCATAGCTGGCTAATGCTCCCATAATTCCCAGACTAAGCACTCCCACCAGCATGACGCCCTGATCTAGCAAATGTGAAGGCAGAACTAAAATGGATACCAATGGAAATAAAGAACCTACCGTAAATGCTGATGCTGAAGAAAATGCTGCCGTAAAGGGCTGGGCAGCTGTCTGTTCCAGAATTCCAATCTCATCACGTGCATGCGCATCCAAGGCATTATGTGCAGTAAGCTGTTTTGCCACTTCTTCGGCCAGATCAGCTTCTAAACCTCGCTTGATATAAATATTTTTTAGCTCTTTTAATTCATGTACGGGATGCAGATTTAATTCCCGCTCTTCCATGGCGAGATCATTTTTTTCAATATCCTGTTGCGACTTAACCGAAATATATTCCCCAGCTGCCATCGAGGCTGCACCAGAAATCAGGCCAGCAACACAAGCAATCAAAAGTGTTTGTGAAGAAGCGCCACTGGCTGCCATCCCAACAACCAGACTGGTCACGGAAATAATTCCATCATTGGCACCGAGCACTGCGGCACGCAACCAGCCAGAACGTTGTATATAGTGTTTTTCATGATGATGGGAATAAGGCATGTCTTTCTCGTTCTTCTAGCGGATGAAATAAGATTTTAAATTTTAGTCACTTATTATTTTATCATCTTACTTTAAGCCAAATATTTCAAATATAAGTCTTCACTTTCAGAGATAGCTTCGAGTTTTATTGACTTATTTTTGAAAAATAGAAATTACTTATCGAGGATGTTTAAATGGGTTTTAGCCAGCGGTCGCAATAAACAACCCACTGGCTATACCTTAAAGGATGAACTTCTGATTATTATCAATGACCTTTCACTTTAGATAAGTAATAAGGTCAAAAGCTTAAACCAAATGCATTGCATCAAATAATTGATATCAATATCACTTCTTAACCTCGGATGGCAGCTTCAATTGCAGCGACATCAATTTTCTTCATGGTCATCATGGCATCAAAGGCTCTTTTAGCAACACCATGGTCTGAACTGTATGATGCTTCAAGTAAAGCTTTAGGGATGATTTGCCAAGATACCCCCATTTATCCTTACACCATCCGCATTCACTTTCCTGCCCATTATTGTTCACAATCGCATTCCAGTATCGGTCCGTTTCTTCCTGATCTTGTGTGGCCACTTGAAAGGAAAAAGCTTCATTATGCTTAAATTCTGGTCCACCATTTAAACCAATACATGGAATACCCAGTACGGTAAAGTCTACTGTGATGACATCACCTGTTTTACCAGAGGGATAATCTCCAGGTGCAGGAACAATGGCACCTACAGATGAATTTGGAAAAGTTTCTGCATAAAACCGTGCAGCCTCTTCAGCATCGTGATCGTACCAAAGGCAGATGGTATTTTTTGCAATATTCATGATCTCGCCTCTGCGTAGAGATTAAGAGATGACGCATTTGTTTAGCCCTGCTTTACGCTTTTGAGTGGCTAAACAAATTTATCTATGCGTTCTATATTCGACCTAAGCTGGCAAAAGGCCAGTTTCTTTATTGTGTTTTTATTCTTCGAATTGTAATAACAGGTACTTCTTGATCTGCTGCAGATTTTATAAAGTGCTTTGCAGCTGTTCTAAGCCACTAAAATGTTTATAAAGTTGTCGATGTCCAGGTCGACAATATGCCTTGCTTTTTTCATTTGCGCTGATTACAGACCGCTACTTTGAAAATACCTTAATGGTCGGAAACTCTATCTCTATCGTCAATGCGGTGGCCGGGGTAATTGGTGTCTTCCTGCTGTATAAAGGCTGTTAGTACTATCGTGAAAGTATGAAACTGGAAAAACTGGTAGATTGAATCTATTCCGAACAGTAAAGCCCTTAATCATTTAAGGGCTTTTTCTTTTTTGTGGAAAATTAGCTGAAAACTCAGATCTGGATATTTCAATTTTTCAGACTTCTTGCTTCATATTTCTCTGAAAAAGCCTTTGCTCAGCAGTTACTTTAACAGGTTGATTAGATGCCAATCAGATTTACAAAAAACTACATTTGCTATGATTTAGTATCTTGGAATTATCCAAAAAATATTTTTTATGAATAACATTAATTTATGTTATAAATTAACCTCATATTTTACTAAATTATTTATTACGTAATTAAATTACGTATTGAATAATATTCAAGATCCAGTATGATGAGTTAAATTCCTTCTTTTTCTTGTAGGCATCAGGAATCGATGCAGTTCAGCAAGAAAAGAAGTCAGGCAAACGGATTTGTCTTCTCAATATAAAACGGCAGTCATACCTCCGTAGAGCCTGAACAGACAGTAAAAGATGAGCAATAGGATTGCTTTTAAATAATGAGGATGTTGTATGAATGAATTAGCCAATCCATTAGAACTGTGCGGATTCGAATTTATTGAATTTGTCTCTGAAGATGGCCAGCTGGATCCTGTTTTTCAAACCATCGGATTCACTAAAGTGGCGAAGCATAAATCGAAAAATGTCTATTTATGGCGCCAGGGCAATATTAATATCATTCTGAATTATCAGCCTGAATCATATGCAGCATTTTTCTATAAAGAGCACGGTCCTTCTGCTTGTGCAATGGGCTTCCGTACCAAGAATGCGGCAAAAGCTTTTCAGAAGGCGATTGAAATCGGTGCAGAACCGATTTATAGCAAAATCGGGCCAATGGAGCTTAACATCCCTGCGATTAAAGGAATCGGTGGTTCTCCAATCTTCCTGGTCGATTGTGACATTTACCAAAATGATTTTATCTTCTTTGATAATGTTCCATCGCGTCCAGCCGGCACAGGCCTGAATGAAATCGACCATTTAACGCATAACGTTTATAAAGGTCGTATGCAGTACTGGGCAGATTTCTATGAAAAGATTTTCAACTTCCAAGAAATCCGCTACTTCGATATTAAAGGCGAATACACTGGCCTGACTTCTAAGGCACTAACAGCACCAGATGGTAAGATCCGTATTCCACTAAATGAAGATTCTGACAAAGGTAATGGCCAGATCGCTGAATTCCTGAACGAATTCAATGGTGAAGGTATTCAGCACATTGCCTTTATCTGTGATAACCTACTTGAAACATGGGACAAGCTGAAAGCTTTAGGCACCAAGTTCATGACGCCACCGCCAAGCACTTATTATGAAATGCTGGATGAGCGCTTGCCGAACCATGGTGAGCCTGCGGATGAGCTGCAAAAACGCGGCATTCTGCTCGATGGCAATACCAAAGATGGTAACAAACGCCTGCTGTTACAGATTTTCTCTGAAAATATGATTGGTCCGGTGTTCTTTGAGTTTATCCAGCGCAAAGACGATGATGGTTTCGGTGAAGGTAACTTTAAGGCCTTATTTGAATCAATCGAACGTGATCAGATCAAACGTGGTGTTTTAGACATTTCTAAAGCCTGAACCTTTTTAAAACCATACCTGTGTCTATGTAGTCTCATATGCATCGGTATGGTTGCCTCTGTTTAAACGTATACGCTCGTATAACACTTAAGATTCTGCATCGATGAGGGCATAAAAATAATAAAGCACATCATAGTTCAGCACTTAATCTCACATGGATGATGAATAAAAATGCAGCATATTGAACAAGGAAACCTGAAAAAAGGTTTAAGTAACCGGCATATTCAGCTCATCGCACTCGGTGGTTCAATTGGTACCGGACTGTTTCTTGGAATTTCACAAACGATCAAGCTTGCTGGGCCTTCTGTTATTTTAGGTTATGCCATTGCAGGCTTGATTGCCTTCTTAATGATGCGCCAGCTGGGTGAAATGATTGTACATGAACCTGTGAGCGGTTCTTTTAGTCATTTCGCTTATAAATACTGGGGCAAATTTGCCGGATTTATGTCGGGCTGGAATTACTGGGTACTGAATATTCTGGTCTGTATGGCCGAATTAAGTGCCGTCGGTCTTTATATCCATTACTGGTGGCCAGAAATTCCGACCTGGGTCTCTGCCCTCGGCTTCTTCATTTTCATCAATATCATTAATTTGCTTCACGTGAAATTATTCGGTGAAATGGAGTTCTGGCTGGCGATCATTAAAGTTGGTGCAATTATTGCCATGATTGCGTTCGGCAGCTACCTGCTTGCCAGTGGTAGCGGCCATAGCCAGTCCAGTCTGGAAAATTTATGGCAACTCGGCGGCTTCTTCCCGAATGGAATTATGGGCCTGATTATGGCGATGGCCATGATCATGTTTGCTTTTGGCGGCATTGAGCTGGTCGGGATCGCAGCAGCAGAAACTGATAATCCGAAAAAGACTTTGCCTAAAGCAGTCAATCAAATTGTCTACCGTGTCCTGTTATTTTATATTCTGAGTCTGGTAGTGATTTTATCACTTTACCCTTGGAACATGATGGCGCAAGGTGGTAGTCCATTTGTGATGATTTTTGATTCGCTTGGTAGTCAGACAGTTGCCGGAGTTTTGAATTTCGTGGTGTTAACCGCGGCGGTTTCGGTATATAACAGTACTAACTACTGTACCAGCCGTATGCTGTTAGGTTTAGCCCAGCAAGGTAATGCGCCGAAGTTCTTAAGCAAGATTAATCAGCGTGGCATCCCTGTGAATGCGGTGATGGTTTCAGCGTTTTTCACCTTGATGTGCGTTTTATTAAATTATCTGGTGCCGGAAAAAGCCTTTAGCATGTTGATGATGCTGGTGGTTGCTGCCATCGTGATTAACTGGCTTGTTATTTCCTATACTCATTTGAAATTCAAGACCTCCATGAATCGTACGCAGACTAGAACCGATTTTCCAAGTGTGGCTTATCCATTTACCAACTATTTATGTATCGCATTTATGGGCGGTATTCTGCTGATTATGAGCAGCACCCCGGACATGCGCGTTGCTGTCATCATGATTCCGGTCTGGATTGGTATTCTCTCGGTTGCCTACTTCTTTAAGCGCAAACAGGAATCTCAGACGGCTATGTTAGACAACAGCAAAATTAGCTCTTTACCAGAAGCGTAATCGCATATTGATTAGATTAGGATAGATTCATGTTTCAACATATTGATACTTATGCCGGTGATCCGATTCTCTCTTTAATGGAAGAATTCAACAAAGATCAGCGTAATAACAAAGTTAACTTAAGCATCGGCCTGTATTACAACGAAGATAATATCGTGCCGCAGCTAGACTCAGTGCAAAAAGCCTATACTTACCTGACCCCTGACTATAATAAAGTTCGTGTTTACTTGCCGATGGATGGTCTAAACAGCTTTAACCAGGCTGCACAGGAATTAATTTTTGGAACTTCCAGCCCTGCCCGCGAGCAAGGCCGTGTAGTCACGATTCAGACCTTGGGCGGCTCAGGTGCGCTAAAAGTCGGCGCTGACTTTTTGAAAAAATATTTTCCAGAATCTGAAATCTGGGTGAGCCAGCCGACTTGGGAAAACCATATTGCCATCTTTAATGGCGCTGGTATTCAGACCCATTTCTATCCTTATTATGATGCAGAAACCAATGCCGTTAATGTACCGGCGATGCTGGATTGCTTAAAACAGCTGCCCGCTCAAAGTATTGTGTTATTACATCCATGTTGTCATAACCCGACCGGGGCAGACTTACAGCCACATGAGTGGGATCAAGTCATTGAAGTATTAAAGGCTCAATCCTTAATTCCGTTCCTGGATATGGCATATCAAGGTTTCGGTCAGGGTCTGGAACAGGATGCCTATGCCATTCGTGCACTTGATCAAGCCAGAATGAACTTTATCGTCAGCCATTCATTTTCCAAAATCTTCTCTTTATATGGAGAACGTATTGGTAGCTTAAGTTTTGTCTGTGATGACGCTACAAGCGCACAAAATGTTTTAGGCCAGTTAAAAGCTACAGTTCGCCGGATTTATTCGAGTCCGGCGGCCAATGGTGCGCTATTGGTCAGTCAGGTGTTAAATAATCCTGAACTGTTTCAGCAATGGCAGGCTGAAGTTGAAGAAATGCGCCAGCGTATTTTACGTATGCGAGGCTTACTCAAAGAAAAATTGTCTCAGGCACTACCAGAACTTGATTTCAGCTACCTGACCCAGCAACAAGGCATGTTCAGCTATACCGGCTTAACTGCTGAGCAAGTGGATCTGTTAAAACAGCATTATGGTATTTATCTGGTCCGTAGTGGCCGGATGTGTACAGCGGGTCTGAACCTCAGCAATATTGATTATGTTGCAGAGTCGATGGCTGCGGTGATCAAAATGTAAAATGAAGCTAAACCGTTGATTTATTAAAAATAATTAAGTTGTTAGAAGCCTTCTAGCTTAAGTGCTGAAAGGCTTTTTTTATGAATAGTGATTTGATCTTTTTAAATAAAAATAGGGTCAGATAAGGCTCTTTGAATCGTACCGGGTTTGTCGGAAAGTCAATATTTGGATATAAAAAAGATCCAGTACCCAATCAGGACTGGATCTATGTAATGACTATAAATTATATGTAATAGAAGAAAGTATTAGACAGCCACCTGTGGATTAAACAAGGCATCAATCTGTTTTTGGATCCCTAGCAGATAATCAATAGCCTGTTGCATCTGATCTGCTGGCAACTGGTCTTCGGTGCCGATACAGGTAATCACATGATCAAGCTGTCGGCTAAAGTTATACACCGGAATCGCCACTGCATGAATGCCCGCCATCATATCACCGGTCACTGACGCATAGCCCTGCTGCAGAATTTTCTCTTTAAGTTGCAAAAATTCTTCCCAGTTCGCTGGATATTGACCTGCTTTAGCGCTACTCGCCCACTCTTTTTCCAATAAAGGCTTGATGATGTGTTCTGGCTGGAGGCAAGCATGTAAACGACCAGTTGCCGATTTTAGCAAAGGCATACGCGAGCCGACCCGGGTAATAATATTAAATACATGATTGGATTCAAGCGACTGAACCACCACCGCACCATCAGCAAACCATTTGCTGACATGAATACTGCAATTTAAATGCTGCTGAATCTGCATAATATATTTTTGGGTTAATTCCAGCATATCGGTACGTTTTAAGGCATTGACTCCAAATGCGTGAGCACGCTCACCCAAGCCATAACGCCCGTCACTGAGCTGCTGGGCATACCCTTTACGTATCAGACTGACCACATAGCGATGCACTTTTGCAGGATGCATAGACAGGACTTCTGACAGCTCTTTTAACATCATCGGTGCATTATGTTCAGTCAATGCATCGAGTACAGTTAATCCTACTTCTAGAGACTGCACCCCTCCCTGTAATTTTTCTTCCTCAACGCTCATCGTTTCATCCTGCATATACGCATTAATTTTCATGGTTCTATCAAGCCATTGTACTACTGAAATCAAAAATCTTGCTTAGCCAAATCTGATTCCCTATTGAAATTATAACTGCATTTTAACAAATTTACATTATTCATAATCAAATTATTTATTGCGTAATTTAAAAATATAAGTATGATTCTATATAGAACTTAAATTTTCCACGGAAAGGATCCTTATTTATGACGACACGTTTAAAGTCATTTGTCGACATCGCTCCTGATTCAGATTTCCCTTTAGAAAACCTGCCTTACGGTATTTTCAGTGATGAGCAAAACGCCCAACCGCGTGCCGGGGTGGCACTTGGAGAATGGGTAGTTGACCTGGCGGTATTGGAAGAAAAGGGTTATTTAAAACTAGAAGAAGGTCAGCAATTTTTTAATCGGCCAACCTTGAATGCCTTTATTGAGTCAGGTAAAGCCAACTGGTCTAAAGTACGAGTAGAGTTACAGACGCTGTTGTCAGCAGATCATGCCGAATTGCGTGATAATCAGGAACTCCGTGATCAGGTTTTCTTTAAACAGTCAGATGTCAAAATGCATCTGCCGGTGCATATCCCAGGCTATACCGATTTCTATTCATCCAAAGAGCATGCCACCAATGTCGGCTGTATGTTCCGCGATCCGAAAAATGCTCTGTTAGCCAACTGGTCAGAACTTCCAGTCGGTTATAACGGTCGTGCCAGCTCCGTAATTGTCAGCGGGACAGAGATCGTGCGTCCATCTGGACAGATCAAATTACCGGATTCTGATCGCCCAGTATTTTCAGCATGTCGCAAACTCGACTTCGAACTGGAAACCGGCTTTATCATCGGCAAGCCAAATAACTTAGGCGAGCCCATTGCGATTGAAAATGCCTGGGACCATATTTTTGGTATGGTGCTATTCAATGATTGGTCTGCACGTGACTTGCAACAATGGGAATATGTGCCGCTAGGTCCATTTAACGCCAAGACTTTTGCCTCTTCGATCTCGCCATGGATCGTAACCATGGAAGCGATTGAACCATTTAAAACCAGTTCACCTGCTCAAGAGCCAAAACCTCTGGCTTATCTGCGTGAAGATAACAGCAGTAATAGCTATGACATTAACCTGTCCGTTGAAATTCAGCCTGAAAATTCAGGCCAAGCTGATGTGATCTGTGAAACCAATTTCAAATATATGTACTGGTCGATGGCACAGCAGCTGGCTCATCACACCATTGCCGGCTGTAATGTACAGGTCGGTGATCTGATGGGTTCCGGCACGATTTCCGGTCCTACGCCAGATTCTTATGGTTCATTACTGGAAATTACTTGGAATGCAACCAAGCCACTGACTTTATCGAATGGTGAACAGCGCACTTTCATTCAGGACGGCGACACCGTAATCATGAAAGGCCATTGTGAAAAAGATGGTCTGCGTATCGGTTTCGGTGCTGTGAGCGGCAAAATTCTGCCAGCGCTTGATTTCGGTTTTAGTGAATAAGCTGGAGTGAAATCATGACCATGAAACTATATACCTATTTTCGCAGTTCAGCCGCTTACCGGGTTCGTATTGCACTCCACCTGAAAGGACTCGAAGCAGAACATATCCCGGTTCATCTGGTGAACAATGGTGGCGAACAGCATAGTGAAATGTTTCGTCGGGTCAATCCGGGAGAGCTGGTCCCTGCATTGATTGAAGATGATTTCACGCTGACCCAGTCGCTCAGCATGATTGAATATCTTGAAGAAAAATTTCCGGAAACTCCCCTGCTGCCCAAGGATTTGCAACAGCGTGCCCTGATCCGGGCCTTTAGTCTGAATATTGCCTGCGACATTCATCCCTTAAATAACTTACGTGTACTTCAATACCTTAGTAAAACCCTGAGTGCCAGCGATGAACAGAAAACCGAATGGTACAGGCACTGGGTTATCACCGGTTTAAAAGCACTTGAAGCTCAATTGACGCATTCAAATGGCCAATTCTGTTTTGGAGATCAACCGAGCCTTGCAGATTGCTGCCTGATTCCGCAAGTGTATAACACCAAACGCTTCAACATCGATCTTTCAGATTTTCCGAAAATTGAATCGATTTATGCCCATTGCAACTCACTGGATGCATTTCAAAAAGCTGCACCTGAAGCGCAGCTCGATGCAGCATAAGAACATATAAGGATATAAACATGACCATTCAAATCGAAAAAATTCACCATGTCGCCTACCGCTGTAAAGATGCCAAAGAAACCGTGGAATGGTATAAAAAGAATCTGAACATGGACTTTATTCTGGCTTTTGCCGAGGATCATGTCCCGTCTACCAAAGCTTTCGACCCCTATATGCATCTATTTT
Source organism: Acinetobacter sp. YZS-X1-1 (assembly GCF_000804305.1). Lineage (NCBI taxonomy): Bacteria > Pseudomonadati > Pseudomonadota > Gammaproteobacteria > Moraxellales > Moraxellaceae > Acinetobacter > Acinetobacter sp. YZS-X1-1. Next base: position 9,721 of record NZ_JWHB01000043.1, read on the forward strand.
TAGATGCAGGCAATGGCAATGTATTGGCCTTTTTTGAACTGCCCACCCAACCGGAAATGGGCCGCGATGAAAACACCCCGAAATGGGTGCAGCATATCGCCTTAAAAGTGAAAGATCGTCAGGCACTGGTTCAAGCTAAAGAGCATCTGGAAGCCAATGGCGTAGATGTACTGGGCATTACCAATCACGGCATTTTCCATTCAATTTACTTCTTTGATCCAAATGGCCACCGTCTGGAACTGGCTTATGATGATGAAAAAGCACCTCAGAAAATTGCCATGATTACCGAAGAAATGAAGTATGACATGCTGGAACAATGGAGCAAAACCAAACGCGCACCATCGCATACCCACTTCCTGCATGCAGATGAATTAGACCATAGCGCTCGCGAAGCCAAGATGGACGCTTGAATTTTAAGAAAAGGATCTCTGATGAATAAAGTCGTTGCCAATGCTCAGGAAGCTTTAGCGGATATCGTGGCAGATCATCAAACGCTCGCCGTTGGTGGTTTCGGTTTATGCGGTATTCCTGAAGCACTTATTGAAGCTTTAAAAAATACTGGTGTCACTGGTCTCACCTGTATTTCCAATAATGCAGGTGTGGATGATTTTGGTTTGGGCAAATTGCTGCAGACTAAGCAGATCAAAAAAATGATTTCTTCTTATGTCGGTGAGAACAAGGAATTTGAGCGCCAATATCTGAATGGTGAGCTGGAAGTAGAGCTGACCCCTCAAGGTACACTGGCAGAAAAACTGCGTGCGGGTGGTGCTGGAATTCCCGCTTTCTACACCCAAACCGGTGTCGGCACATTGGTTGCTGAAGGCAAAGAAGTCCGTGAATTTGAGGGTAAAAAATTTATCCTGGAAAATTCATTAACAGCAGATGTGGCGCTGGTCAAAGCCTATAAAGCCGACAAGGCCGGAAATCTGGTGTTCCGTAAAACCGCACGTAATTTCAACCCCGAATGTGCCATGGCCGGGAAAATCACTATAGCTGAAGTTGAGCAAATCGTAGAAATTGGTGAACTTGATCCCGATACTATCCATCTGCCTGGAATCTATGTGAATCGAATCATCGTTAATGCTTCACCGGAAAAGCGCATTGAGCAGATGACCTTAAAGGCAGGAGCATAATCATGGCTTGGACTCGAAATCAAATGGCTCAGCGTGCGGCACAGGAACTGGAAGATGGTTTCTATGTCAATCTAGGTATCGGTTTACCCACACTGGTAGCCAACTATATTCCTGAAAATATCAACGTCTGGCTCCAGTCTGAAAATGGACTGCTAGGGATTGATGAATTTCCAACTGTAGAAACCGTTGATGCAGATCTCATTAATGCAGGTAAACAGACGGTCACTGCCCGTAAAGGTGCTGCCTTCTTTTCCAGTGCAGATTCCTTTGCCATGATTCGCGGTGGGCATGTCAATATTGCGATTCTGGGGGCAATGGAAGTTTCCGAAACGGGTGATCTGGCAAACTGGATGATTCCCGGCAAAAAAGTCAAAGGTATGGGCGGTGCCATGGATCTGGTAGCCGGTGTGCAAAAAGTTGTGGTGCTGATGGAACATACAGCGAAAGACGGTTCACCGAAAATCATTCCTCAATGTACCTTGCCCCTGACAGGTAAAGGTGTGGTCAACCGGATCATCAGTGATCTCGGCGTTATGGATATTACTTCACGCGGAGTGGTTCTGGTAGAACTGGCTCAAGATGTCACACTGGAGCAGATTAAAGCTGCGACTGGAGTTGAGCTGATTACGGATAGATTTGAGGCTGCCTGATCTGCTTCTATTGAATAATCAAAGCAGCAAAAGCTGCTTTGATTATCTTCTGAAAATATTGCTTTATCATCGTAATTACACTGAAGATAAATAATATTTTTTTATAATATTCAAACTCTTGCTGTATAATTTTAAAAATCACAATAAAATCTTATGAATGTAATTCACCTTATTGGATCAAATAAAATTATCTTTATTTCTATTCAAATAAGTTTGCAGAAAAACTATTTTTTTTCGGTTTATTGTTTTTTTATTAAGCTCAATAAAACTTATAAAATTTAAGATTCAGAACTACTCTCACACCTATTTATATTTAGAGTGATCACTAAAGATAATGATGATAATAAAATTTCAATTAGTATAAAAAATACTCAATAAAAAAACCACCTATATAAGTAGCTGATTTATAAGAAGAATTTTGGTGGAGATGGCGTCAATTAAACTCAAATCCTAACCCATTCATTCTAAAGTAATTTTATTGAATAAGAAAATTCACTGACCCAATTTTGACCCAAATTAGATTTAGTGTATTGAATCACTTTAAAATCTTGTTCAAATCCAAATTCAGGATTAGAACTGGTGTACACATTTTAACACGTAAAGACTGAAGATCAAAAGCAATGTTATAACATTGCTTTTATTTACTACTCAGTATTTTCTATAGGCCATCTTTTTTTCAATTTGTATTTCTGCTTAGAGCTCTTGGTTTATCAGGAATTATTCGTTCAATTAATCTAGCCTCTAATGCAGGACTTAAATATTTTTTTTGAACGTTGCAAGATGCGATAAAGCTAATAATGACATAAGTTCGCTAAGGCTCTATTCCTTGTGTTCCATCGTTTCAATTAGGCGCTTAACTTGAGCGGTAGCTTGATCACTAGCAAAATTTTTTCCACTAAATGGTTCAAAAAATCCTTCAACTTAGCTATACAAAAAATCATCGCTACATTGTTTTTACAAAATTGACCTATATTATCAATTACCTTTGTAATTACGACTACGTTTTTGTTACTTAGCATGCTGGTGCTTATGCCAATTATCATCTTCAATTTGTAGTGTCATATCAGTGATATGATGCCGTTCATGAAGTATATGAAAAGCCTGATCGTATAATTTTTTTTGATCCACATCAGGTGCAACCAAATGCACGGTCAAAACCAACTTTCTTGACGTAATCGCCCAAACTTTTAACTCATGAATACTTTGAACCCCTTCTAACATTAATAAATCTGATCTTAACTTCTCAATATCAATTTCTTCAGGAACACCTTCTAACAATATATGGATACTTTGTTTCAATAATATCCAAGTTCTTGGAAGTACCCAAAACCCAATCAATACTGCAATCAGCGTATCAATCCACATCCATCCCGTGAAATAGATGATTAGTGCACCAATGATGACCCCGACTGAACCTAAAGCATCACTAAGCACCTCTAAATAAGCACCTTTAATATTGAGACTCTCTTTGCTACTCGAGAGCAAGATTTTCATTGAGATGAGATTGATGATCAGTCCGAGTATTGCCACAACCAACATCCCGATACTTTGAATTTCAGGTGGATTCTCAAAGCGCTGATAGGCTTCAAATAAAATATAGAGAGCAACAACAAATAACATCAGTGCATTAAATAATGCAGCCAGAATTTCAAAGCGTTGATAACCAAATGTACGCTTATCATCTGCAGGTTTTTGTCCGATTTTAATTGCCACTAATGCAATCGCAAGTGCAGCAGCATCTGTCAGCATGTGCGCAGCATCGGATAACAGCGCCAAACTTTGCGTCATAAACGCAGCGATGACTTCAATAATCAAAAATGTGGTGGTTAATGCTAAAGCGAAATAGAGTTTTTTGGCATTTTTTTCCGATGCTTCAAAATGACTGTGGTCATGTTGATTTGAGCTACTCATAGTGCTCTCCTTATTATTGATTATTCAAGGTAAGCCGAAGCATTACCTTGAATATATTTATACTTAATAGGTTTCCGTTTGTAGTCGCTTATTGTCCTGATCAGTATTGATCCAGCGATATAAAATAGGAAGCAATACAAGGGTGAGCATGGTGGATGAAATAATGCCTCCAATCACTACCGTCGCCAAAGGTCGTTGTACTTCTGCACCTGTTCCAGTGGCAAGTGCCATGGGCACAAAACCAAGTGAGGCGACACAAGCTGTCATCAATACAGGACGTAAACGTAAAATTGCTCCTCTCCATACTGCTTCATCTAAGCTGTATTGATTTCGAAGCTCTTTGATAAATGTCAGCATCACAAGACCATTCAGTACAGCAACACCTGACAGTGCAATAAAGCCAATACCCGCTGACATCGATAATGGAATATCTCGTAACCAAAGGAATAAAACACCACCCGTTAAAGCAAACGGTACGCCTGTAAATACCAAAAGACTCTCTTTAACATTATGAAATACTGCCATGAGCAAAATAAAGATAGTCAATAAGGCCAGTGGAATCACAATTTGCATACGTGATTGAGCTGAAGCTAAATTTTCAAATTGGCCACCATATTCAATCCAGTACCCACTTGGCAGATCATAGTCTTTTAACTGCTTTTGCAGTTCAGAAACATAAGAACCCAGATCACGCCCTTCAACATTAGTTGTCACGACAATACGACGTTTACCATTTTCACGGCTGACTTGGTTCACCCCTTCAATTAGACTGACTGTCGCAACATCGGCTAAGACAATTTGCCCTCCACTAGGAAGCTGAATCGGCAACTGAGCAACTGTTGATGTATTTCGATCTTGATCAGTTAGTCTAATTTCAAAATCAAAACGTCGATCACCTTCTAAGATTTCACCCACATTTTGACCACCAATACTGGTTGCCACAAGGTCTTGAATTGAACGCACACTTAGCCCATATTGCGCAGCCAAAGCTTTATTTACCTCGACATTTAGTAATGGCAAACCTGAGGTCTGCTCGACTTTCACGGCACTGCTACCCGATATTTGCTGAATGGTTTTGGAGATTTTAGTCGCTTCAGTATTGAGGACATCCATATCATCACCGAAGATTTTCACACCAACATCACTACGCACACCTGAGATCAATTCATTAAATCGGAGTTCAATAGGCTGGGAAAACTCACTATTATTGCCGGGAATTGTCGCAAGATAAGCTTCCATTCGGGTTCGAAGTGCGTCCAGGCTTTCTTTTGAATTTGGCCATTCCTCACGTGGTTTAAGCATGATATAACCATCGGAAATATTCGGTGGCATCACATCTGTTGCAACCTCGGCTGTACCCGTTCTGGCAAATACTGCCTGAATTTCAGGGAAACTCTTTAAAAGAAGCTTTTCAGTATTCTCCTGAATACGTAAAGACTCTTCTAAGCCTGTACTTGGTGAACGCAACTGTTGTACCGCAAAGTCGCCTTCACTGAGCTGTGGTGCAAATTCACTGCCGAGTTTGGTACTGATGAGTCCTGTAATCACTAATAAACACAGTGCAAAAGTCAGCACAACTGCTTTGTATTGGTACGCAATATCAAGAGTTTGCTGATATTTAGCTTTTAGCCATAACATCCAACGACTTTCTTTTTCTTGAATATCACCTTTGACCCACAATGCCACCGCAGCAGGCACAAATGTGATCGATAAAATAATGGCTGCAACAAGGGCGAGTACCACTGTCAATGCCATCGGATGGAACATTTTTGCTTCCACACCACTTAAAGCAAAAATCGGAAAATACACCACTAAAATGATCAATTGCCCAAAAATCAAGGGACGTCGAGCTTGGCGTGCGGCTAAAAAGACCTCTTTAAAACGCTCTTGTTGAGTTAATTGTCGCTTTAACTGTTGCTGAGTATGCGCCAAACGACGAATACAGTTTTCAACAATCACCACCGCCCCATCGACAATAATCCCAAAATCTAAAGCTCCTAAACTCATGAGATTGGCACTGATATTTTTTTGCGCCATGCCTGTGAGTGTGAATAGCATCGACAATGGGATCACACAGGCTGTAATTAAGGCTGCACGAATATTCCCGAGAAATAAAAACAGAATGACGATGACCAAAATGGCGCCTTCAATCAGGTTTTTTTGTACCGTTTTAATCGCCTTTTCGACCAAGCTGGTGCGGTCATAAACAGTTTCAATTTTAACCCCTTTGGGTAAGCTTTTCTGAACCTCTTGGATCTTAGCATCTACCGATTTTGATACCGTACGGCTATTTTCGCCCATCGCCATCATGGCAATCCCAAGTACCGTTTCCACACCGTTATAGGTAGCACCACCTGTTCTTAAGTCATGACCAATGGAGACTTGAGCAATATCACCCACACGGATTGGACTACCGTTCGGACTTGCAATCATGGTGTTTTCAATATCACTGATATTATTCAAGGTACCCGGCACACGAACCGTGAGTTGCTGACCATTTTCCTCAATGAACCCTGCACCACGATTTTCATTATTCAGTGTCAAGGCTTGCTGTAATTGATCTAAACCAACATTCAACTGCTGCATACGACTTAGATCGGGCGAAACGAGATAGGTTTTATTATAGCCACCAATACTATTAACCTCAGCAACACCTTTAACTCGTTGCAGTTGCGGTCGAACAATCCAATCCTGAATTTCTCTTAAATCCATCGCTGTATAAGTAGAACCATCTGCTTTTTTCGCATTCGGTTCGGCTGTAAGCACCCACTGATAAATTTCACCTAAGCCAGTAGATACAGGTGACATTGTGGGTGAAACTTGTGCAGGTAAATCAGCTTGCACTTCTTGTACACGCTGGTTAATTTGTTGACGTGCCCAATAGATATCGGTTCCATCTTTAAATACAACAGTGACTTGGGATAATCCATAGCGGGAGATTGAACGTGTTAGCTCCAAATCTGGAATACCCGCCATGGCATTTTCAATCGGATAGGTAATCCGTTGTTCTGCTTCAAGTGCTGTAAAACCATTGGCTTGGGTATTGATCTGTATTTGGGTATTGGTAATGTCAGGAACAGCATCAATTGGCAACTTCTGATAACTATAAATACCCACCGCAATCCATGTGCAGATAAACAGCATCACCCAAATAGCATTTTGAATTGCAAACTGAATAATGCGCTCAAATAATCCTTCAGGATGAGGTAAATCTTGATTAATGCTCATGACCGGCCTCATCTTTTTCTAATTCAGACTTTAATAAAAAACTGCCATCAGCAATGTATTTCTGCCCTTCAGTTAATCCAGAAATGACTTCTAGCCATTGCCCATCCTGACTGCTCACGCCCACTTCTATTAGCTGTGCTTTAAGATGAACTTGTCCCTTTTCTTCAGACTCAATCACAAATACCACAGGTTTTCCTTCAACCTGCTGTAAGGCTTTTTTCTGAACTCTTAACGCTGTTTTTGCTTGTGCATCAGTCACAAAAACATTTACCAAAACATTTGGACGCAGTACATCCGCTTGTGTGGTGACTTTGGCACGTACTTGTAAACGTCCAGTTTGTAAATCTGCCTGTGAATTCAGCGTTTGCACTTTTGCTTGGTAATTTTGATCAGAACCATTGGTTTTAAAATTTAAAATTTGCCCCGCTTGAAACTGAATATTTGAGGTATTTGGCAAATTAAACTCTAACCAAAGGTCTTTTAGATTTTCAATCACAAAAAGCTGATCCGCCAGTTGGACATTTTCACCTACCACAATGTCTTTTTGACTGATCATGCCTGGAATGGGTGCGCGAATAACAAAACGTCCATTTTGCCCAGTTGAACCTAGAGCGTGTAGACGGGCTTGCTGAGATTGCACTGTAATTTGGGCTTGGCGATAGGCATTTTCAGCACGCTGCAAATCTTGCTTTGCCGAAATACCTTGTGACCATAACTGTTGTTCTCGTTCGTATTCTTGCTGTGCCAAACGCAAACTTGACTGCGCAATGCTCAAACTCGCTTGTTGATCAATTAATTCAGGGACGGAAAGTACTGCAAGCGTTTGACCACGTTCCACATACTGACCAAGTGCCACATTAACTTGCTCAACATGACCACTAAAATTCGGTGAAATATGCGCTTGTTGATCCGTATTCACCACCAATTTTCCAGGGAGTGTTACAAAGCTGTTTACCTCCCCCTGTGTGACTGTTTCAACTTTAAGGCCATGTTCCACCATCTGTTGCGCTGTAAGCTCTATTTCGCCTTCTTCACTATGCTGATCTTCTTTACTTTCTTTAGCATGATCATCATGCTGTTCATCTTCACCATCATGCCCATGCTCATCATTTTTTTCATTTTGATTACCCAACCAGATCCATACGCTGATTAAAGCCGTTAAGCCGATCAATACACTGATTAAAATGGGTTGAGAGATTTTTCCAAATTGATATTTTTTCACTTTATTCTCCCTGCCCATTCAGCAGATTTTGAGTTTCTACAAAGGCTTTTTTATTGAGTTGGCTATAAGCATTAGATTGGCTGATCTCTTCATAACTTGTGCCTAAACTTAAAGCCTCAACACTGAGGCCGATCTGCCAAGCTTGTTTGAGTATTTCCAGTTGTGCCACACGTAAATTTTGCAACTGTAAAGATATCTGTTGTATATCCGTGACAGAGAATTTACCTGCCTGAAAACCCTGTAAAGTTCGAGACTGGACTTTTTCAGAAAGCTGTATTTGCGTATTAATAGCGTCATATTGCTGACGCAAGCCTTTCAACTCATTCAAACGGTTTGCAATATCAAGAATTTGTTGTTTTAACTCTCTTTGTTGAATTTGAGTCAATAACTGCTGTTGGCGCTCAGCCATGGGAATAACATATTGTTGACGATTAAAAATATTTAAAGGAACTTCCACCCCTAATACTAAAGTAGTTTAATCCGAAGATTGAGATGACTTAGTCTGAGTCATGCCAAGATTCAACATGGGTTGAGGACGGTTTTTTATCTTTAAACTTTCAACCTTTTGCTGAGATTGTTGCATATTCAAGGCATACAGTTTTTCGAGCCAACCGTGTTGGATATTTTTTTCAACTGAACGCTCAATCTCGCTTGGCCAAACCACTTTGTTTGATTGAACACTTAAGGAAGGTTGGGACTCTCCCCATAAATTAGACAATTGTCGTTGCGATGCTTGCAGCGCAAGTAAAGCTTGTTGATATTGTCTTTGAATTTCTAAATGGTCTATCTGAGCACGTTCATAATCTACTAATGCAATACTGCCCGCTTGATAACGTTTGTTAGCGCTGTCTAGATTCGCTTGACTCACTTTCATCTGCTTAGCAAAAATGGATGTTTCAGTTTCAGATAACAGATATTGTGCCCAAGCATACTTCACCACCATTTCACTCTGTGCTTGCCAGAGTTGCTCTTTAAGTTGAAGCTGCTGTTTTGAAATTGATGCTATTTCTTGGTTTAACTTACGTTGACCAAAGAGATCAAGTGGTTGACTGATACCAACACTCAGTTCTTTTTCCTGACTAGAACTAAAACCGTTTTGTTCAATCGAGAAAGTTGGATTTTGCCAAAGACTGCTGTTTTGAGTATTTAATATCGCAAGTTGCTGACGCTGTTGCTGAAGTTCGAATTGTGATTGATATTGCTGAACTTTGGCTAGAGCATCTTGAAAATTCGAGATTTCATTTGCAGATGCGCTAGTATTTTGAATGCCAAACAGCAAGAGCCCAATCGCTACGCATTGACTTGTAAAAGTCATATTTTGAAAAGACATAGATGTTTCCCACTATATTAAATTTGAAAGTGGTGGGAATATTTAAGGCTACCCCACCATTAGCGGGGAAAGTTCGGGAGGCGGGCTTTTTGAACTTAAGTCAGGCGAACTGTAATCATTATTCCAAAAATACTCTGGTCTAGCAGTATATGAAAACAGCGTTTGTATAAAAGAAACTTGACGTTGTTCTAAAATCAATTGGATCATCGATGGAAGATGATCCTGGTGATTCTCTACCCAGTCTAAATCATTATTCTGTTTTTCAGGTGCTTGATGACCATGTTTTTGGGTCTCGCTCACACATAAAGCATTTGTATGATGTCCAAAGTGATAGTTTTGAACCACGGAAATGCTTTCTTCATGGACACAAAAAGCAGCCGCCACATTCCAAAGGCTTTGGAACATGAACAATCCCACTAAGACTGTGATCCATGTCATTGAACGCATATGAGGATAAATAATAAATTTTTATAGCATTATAAACCTGGGAGTAACTCTAAGGTCAATAATTGTTTTTTTCATTAATCCTAATAATTTTAGGTGGCATCAATTGAACTCAAATCCTAACTTATTGACTCTAAATCTATTTTATTAAATAAAAAAATTTATTGACCCAATTTAGATTTAGTGCATTGAATTCACTTTAAAATCTTGTTCAAATCCGAATTCAGGATTTGAAGTGGCATACTGATTATACCAACATTGAGCACACTATAAAATGATATACTATAACATATCATTTCTTTGATTTTCTTTTTTGATGTATCATTCTTTTAGATATATTCAGGGACAAGGTAATGTTTGAAATTATTGATGATTTAAAAAATAAATTAGATCAGCATCGCCCCCTATCACCTGCAATAGTAAAAAATTTACAAGAAGACCTTATTGTACGATGGACTTATCATTCCAATGCTATTGAAGGCAATACACTTACTCTATTAGAAACCAAAGTTGTGTTAGAAGGCATAACTGTCGGTGGAAAAGCTTTACGAGAGCACTTCGAAGCAATTAACCATAGAAATGCCATTTATTACGTTGAAGACATTATTAGAAAGGAAGAACCTTTTTCTGAATGGCAAATTCGCAATATCCATCAACTCATTTTAAAGAATATTGACGATGATAATGCTGGCCGATATCGCCAGCAAAACGTATTGATTTCAGGTGCTACAACTACACCACCGGACTATACATTGCTCAATGACAAAATGACTCAGCTAGTCGATTGGTACAATTCAGAGGCACATAAGCTTCATCCCATTGAACGTGCAGCTAAAGTACATGCAGATTTTGTAGGCATCCATCCATTCATGGATGGCAATGGACGTACATCACGTCTATTGATGAATCTCGAATTGCTTAAAGCTGGTTATCCACCTTGTGTAATAACAGTTGAAAATCGATTAGCCTACTATGAAGCCCTAGATCATTGGATGGCTTATGGAAAAACTGAAGCATTTATCCAGTTGGTTTCTAAAGCGGTGATCAAAGGATTTAAACCGTATCAGGTGGTTTTAGGTCTTTAACTTACAATTATATTAATAAAACTTAAATACTAACTTTCATATATCCATTGAGCATTCGGCCATTTTTTCTCATCGATAGATTAGATCTCTTTCATAAATCAAAAAACGATC
>NZ_JWHB01000044.1:0-19756 GCF_000804305.1 Acinetobacter sp. YZS-X1-1
CAGCCGATTCCTTGCGTTCAGAATAACGATCAGTCAGGTATTTGCTTTGACCACGAGTCAGTAGAGTGAACTTAAATAACTCTTCCATGACATCCACAATCCGGTCATAGAAAGCTGAAGGCTTCATTCGTCCATCTTCTTCAAATTCCAAGAAAGCTTTCGGAATTGAAGACTGATTTGGAATGGTGATCATCCGCATCCACCGCCCCAAAATACGCATCTGGTTCAGGCTGTTAAATGACTGTGATCCACCACTGACTTGCATCAAGGCAAGGGTTTTAACTTGGGTAGCACGGATTGCTCCTCCTGCAAGTGGAATCCAGTCTATTTGTGATTTAAAAATGGAACTCATAGAACCATGACGTTCAGGTGAACACCAGACCATACCTTCAGACCATGCAAGAAGCTCATGCAGTTCTTTTACTTTTGGATGCTCAGTATCCGCATCTTCTGGCAAAGGAAGGCCCCACAAGTGATAGATACAGATAAAGCACACATATGGAGGTGCTTTGTCACGGTTAAAATGGGAAAGAAAATGTCCACCAGATCTTGAGCACAGGCAGGTTAAGTATAAAAATAACGTGATCGAATGTAATCATGGCAAGCTAAAGCGGATCATTAGGGCCACTTTAGGATTCAAATCGATGAAGACGGCTATGCCACATGCATCTATTCAGATGGCATTAAACACCGATGATGTACAGACGAAGTAGTAGCAGCCGATCCTACTAAAAGAATAGCAAACGATAAAAACAGCGATAAGCATGTTTTTAACCACTGCATAAAAATAGACCAAAAATTAAGCTTTTTTAGTTTTACAGATTCGAAAATAAATAGTAATAATTCATGAATAGTAGCCGAAGCTACCATTCATGATTCCAAGTCATATTATTTTAAAAAACTAATTCGATACCTGCACCATATTTCCATCCCTTTTCAGACTCTGTTGCCTCTTGCATAGAAGTGGCTTTCTGTCCTTTTTCATATTGGTAAGCAACATCAATGAAAGGTTTAATTCGCTTAGTAATCTCATATCGGGTTTTGATACCAGTTTTAAGTTCTGATAAACCTGATTTTGCAGCATAGTTAGAATCATCGCTAAATATTACATCTGCTTCGATATAAGGTTGAGTAATAAGTTTCTGAGTTAAAAGCAAATCACGTTCTAATTCAAAACTTGCTCCCCAAAAATTATTCTCACCGCCATAAAGATATGCTTGTGTTTCAAAGAAATAAGGAGCTAGACCTAATATACCAATAACCCCATCCACTCGATCGCTGCTGCTGTTATTTTTATCTTCACTATATCTTACCCCAGCTTGTACATCCCAAAATGGGGCTACGTTACGGCTATAAAGTGCTGATACAGCATATTTTGGATCATTACTTTCTGACTTTTCCGAATTGGCTTCAATAAATAGACGATTTTCATCTGTTCCAATTAAAGTTTCAAACTTTGTTCCTAGGTTGCCCTTACCGTCTTCATCAACCATCCATTCATTTTCAAATTTTGTCGTTTGATAAATTTGTCCACCATGTTCTTTAAGATGATTGTCATGAGGTGAGTTAGAGTTCTCAAGCGCAATCTGGACACTCTTATCCCCCATATTCGCATTTTCCATTGAATAATATTCTGGATAACGCTCTTGAAGGGAATACTTTAATCCTCCAGATTCCTGTAAAAGAATTTTCATATTTTTTGTAATATTACTGTCTTGTACAGGAGTTTCATTTTTAGCGAACGTTAGATTTGATAATCCAAATAGCGCAATCATCAAAGTTGTTTTTGAAAACAAATTATTAGTGATGTGCATGTGGATTTACTCCCTTCTCATTTACTTGGGACTGAGGAACAGTCTTTGTAGAATTACCATCTTCCACTTGAGCTACAATGAGTTTATTCATCATTCCTGCACTCATATGGTAAAGCAGGTGACAATGAATAGCCCACTCACCTAACTCATCAGCTGTGAGTAGAGTGGTTATCGTTTTCCCAGGTGGAACAATTACCGTATGTTTGTTTGGCATATTGCTTGGATCCTGACCATTCTCAAGCTGCATAAACATGCCATGTAAGTGCATTGGGTGAGCCATCATACTGTCATTGACAAATTTTAAGCGAATACGTTCACCATACTTCACCACTAGTGGGTCGGCTTCATTAAATTTTTTACCATTTATTGTCCAAATATAACGCTCCATGTTTCCACCAAGACGGATCTCTATTTCACGTTCAGCTGCACGAGTGTCTTTTTGAGGATCTAACGATTGCAAATCACTATATTGCAATGCTTTATTACCTTCAGGTGTTGAAGCATTTGCCCATCCAAATACGGTATTATCATTCTTGTCTGAAGCCGCCTTAACAGTAGCGCTATTCATCGGCATATCATGATCCATACCTTTCATAGAAGACATATCATGATCCATACCTTTCATAGAAGACATATCATGATTCATACCTTTCATAGAAGACATATCATGATCCATACCTTTCATAGAAGACATATCATGATCCATACCTTTCATAGAAGACATATCATGATCCATACCTTTCATAGAAGACATATCATGATCCATACCTTTCATAGAAGACATATCATGATCCATACCTTTCATAGAAGACATATCATGATCCATACCTTTCATAGAAGACATATCATGATCCATACCTTTCATAGAAGACATATCATGATCCATACCTTTCATAGAAGACATATCATGATCCATACCTTTCATAGAAGACATATCATGATCCATACCTTTCATAGAAGACATATCATGATCCATACCTTTCATAGAAGACATATCATGATCCATACCTTTCATAGAAGACATATCATGATCCATACCTTTCATAGAAGACATATCATGATCCATACCTTTCATAGAAGACATATCATGATCCATACCTTTCATAGAAGACATATCATGATCCATACCTTTCATAGAAGACATATCATGATCCATACCTTTCATAGAAGACATATCATGATCCATACCTTTCATAGAAGACATATCATGATTCATACCTTTCATAGAAGACATATCATGATCCATACCTTTCATAGAAGACATATCGTGATTCATATCTTTCATAGATGACATGTCATGGCTCATCCCCATATCTTCCATAGTTAATAAAGCACGAGGGCGAGATTTAGGCATCTCAATTTGTTTGACTGCTGGGCTGCTTTCTTCATGTAATGTTCCCACTGAAAAACCGGTACGATCAATAGATTCAGCTTCAATTTGGTAATGTGCTTGTTTTGGTTCCACAATGACATCATAGGTTTCAGCAGTACCAATACGGAACTCATCTACAGGAACGGGCTTTACAGGTTGACCATCAGCACTGACTACAGTCATTTTTAGGTTTGGAATGCGTACATCAAAGAATGACATAGCGGAAGCATTAATAAAACGAAGGCGAACTTTTTCACCAGCTTTGAAGTTACCGGTCCAGTTTTGCTGAGGTGTTTTGCCATTCATTAAAAATGTATAACCAGTCACATCGGACATATCTGTTTTCAACATCCGCATCTGATTCCACATAGAGCGGTCTTGCCAAGTTGCCTTTAATCCATCACGTTTAACTTGTTTTAATACATCGAATACTGTTTCGCGACGGTTCTGATAGTAATCTGCTTCTTTTTTAAGATTTTTCATAATTTGATCACTTGTTGAATTATGAAAATCAGAAAGCAAAACAACGTAATCTTTATCGGTTTTTTCAGCAGCTGTTAGTGGAGTTTTATCTTTAGGATAAATAACAAAAGCACCATATAAACCGTCTTGTTCTTGTCCTTTACTATGTGAATGATACCAATAAGTACCATTTTGGCGGACTTTAAACTTATATTCATAAGTTTTATTAGGGGCAATGCCATTAAATTTGTTAAATCCAGGTACACCATCCATAATTCCAGGTAATAATAAGCCATGCCAATGGATTGAAGAGTCCTGATTTTTTAACTTATTGTGAACACGGATAACGGCCTCATCACCTTCTTCAAATTCAAGAAGTGGTGCAACGAATTTACCATTAACGGTAATTCTCTTTAGCGGTTTTCCTGTGATATTTACAGTTTGTTCAGCGATTGTTAAATCATATTCTTTAACTGCCGCCATTACCCAAGTTGATGAAAATAAACCAACTCCAATTAAGAGTACATGACTTAACTTTTTTGACATTCTATCTCACCTTTAGAAAGGTCAAGATTGAAGTAATAAAGCAAATATTTAGTATAAACTTTAATACTTCTTTCTCGCTATTTATAAAATTATTTATTGCTACCAGGCATATTCATCTTTGAATGATCCATTTTAGAATGGTCCATATTCATCATAGAATGATCCATTTTTGACATGTCAGATGAGTTAGGAGACTGATGTTGACTATGATCTTGCTGAGTCTTGTCATCTTTTTCCATTTTACAAGGTTTTGTACAAGGTTTCTGTGCTTTTACCGTTTTAGTGGCACTTGAGGTTGATACATCTTTTGTCCAAGATTGAGTACCAGCAATTAAAGTTCCAGCACACATTAAAATTGTTAGACTACGACGCACTACAGTTTTCATAAGTTTCTCTAAAAGTTAATTTCTTGCTACTACAATAAAGTGAAGCACTGAACATCTAAGTGACTTGAAAATGACATTTTTGTAATCTATCTCGATCAGATGTTTTATAACGTTATTATAGTTTTAATGAATGACTTAGGATTCGGAAATGAGAATACTATTAGTTGAAGATGAACAAAAAACTGGTGATTATCTCAAGCAAGGTTTATCCGAAGCTGGCTATATTACGGACTGGGTTACAGATGGGTTAACGGGTAAACATCAAGCTCTTTCTGAAGAGTATGACTTAATTATTTTAGACGTGATGTTACCTGGACTAAATGGTTGGAATATTATCAATGATATTCGTAGCAGCGGTAAAACAATGCCCATTCTTTTTCTTACCGCCCG
Organism: Acinetobacter sp. YZS-X1-1; assembly: GCF_000804305.1. Classification (NCBI taxonomy): domain Bacteria; kingdom Pseudomonadati; phylum Pseudomonadota; class Gammaproteobacteria; order Moraxellales; family Moraxellaceae; genus Acinetobacter; species Acinetobacter sp. YZS-X1-1. The sequence goes on from NZ_JWHB01000044.1 coordinate 4,971, forward strand.
AGATCAAATCGAAGATCGAGTAAAAGGATTAGAGCTAGGCGCTGATGATTATTTAGTTAAGCCTTTTGCTTTTGCAGAGCTTCTAGCTCGAATAAAAACGCTCCTTAGACGAGGGCAACAAAGAGAAGATAATAATATTATTAAGATTGCTGATTTAGAACTTGATTTGAGAAAACGTCGGGTAACACGAGCAGGTCAACGCATTGATTTAACGGCTAAAGAATTCGCGCTTATGGAGCTTTTTATGCGTAGAAGAGGTGAAATTCTACCAAGAGCACTTATTGCATCTCAAATTTGGGATATGAACTTTGATAGTGATACGAATGTCGTTGAAGTCGCTATTAAACGATTAAGAAGTAAAGTTGACAGTAACTTTACTCCCAAATTAATTCAGAATATTCGAGGAATGGGGTATGTACTAGAGGTAGAGGATGAATAATAATTTATTCAGAGCGATCAGTTTCCGGATCGGTATCATTTTCTCATTATCTACTATTTTCATTCTAATTATTATGGGTTTGTTCATAAATAAATTAGTAATGCATCATTTTGAGACTCAAGACCGTACCCAATTAGAAGGTAAAATTCAGCTGATTCAGAATCTTATCCAACAGAATCCTAAAAACTCTCCAGAACTTAATCTTTATTTGAGAGACGCTTTAGTTGGACACCATGATCTTATGGTTCAAATAGAACGACCGACAGGTAAAGTTTTATTTAGTTCAGCACCTTCAACAATTAATACTCAACACTTAACCAAGTCAGCAAATAATTCATGGATTAAATGGAAAATTCAGGATAAGACTTATCGTGGCATGATCTACAACACGGATATAAACAAAAATACTGAGATACAATCTGTACGCATTATTGTGGGGATCGATACATCTGAACATCTACATTTTTTAAATGATTTTAAGCGTCAACTTTTTTACATTGGTTTAGCCGGTACGATTTGTTTAATGTTTTTAGGCTGGTTTGCAACCTGGAGAGGTTTAAGACCCGTGCAAAAAATGGCTAAGGTCGCAGAAGGCATTTCTGCCCAACATCTTTCAGAACGTTTAGAAGTTGAGCACACACCAACAGAACTAAAATCATTAGCAATTGCCTTCAATGATATGCTCGACAGACTAGAATCAGCTTTAGAAAGGCTTTCCGATTTTTCATCTGATTTAGCGCATGAAATTAGAACACCGATTAATAACTTAATGACTCAAACTCAAGTATGTCTTGCCCGTAACCGAGATATTGGTACTTATCAAGAAATACTATTTTCTAATTTAGAAGAATTAGAACGTTTGGCTCGAATGGTATCCAATATGCTTTTCTTGGCAAAAGCAGAACATGGCCTAAAATTACAGAACTTACAGAATATTGACCTGGTTAAAGAAGTTACAGCCTTATTTGATTTCTATGATGCGCTAGCTGCCGAAAAAAATATGACGCTTCAACAAACAGGATCTGGAAATGTCAAAGGTGATCCTGCTATGTTACGTCGAGCACTCAGCAATCTATTATCTAATGCAGTTAAATATGGAAATAAGAATTCTACAATACGCATAAAACTTCAACAGAATTTAGATAACACAATATTTTCAATTGAAAATGAAGGCCCTGAAATCTCTCCTGAACAACTATCCAGGTTATTTGATCGATTTTATCGAACAGATGCATCTAGACAAAGAACAGAAGAAGGAACCGGCTTAGGGCTCGCGATAACAAAATCTATTCTTGATATGCTTGGGGCGACCATCCAGGCTGAATCCCTCAATGGTCGAATCATTTTTACCATTGTTTTTCAAAGTGAATCCATGCAAGGGGAATCATTTTAACTCATTTTTTGAACATCTTCCATTTACCCGAGTTGACCTTACATAAAGCTCAAACTGAGAGCCAGAGCTACGCCAGCACCTATCATGGCAATTGTGTAGCCAAATATGATAGCTCGGCCAAACTGTGCCCCCCCCTGTCATCCATGCAATTGTCGCTTTGCTTAACATGTTGCTCAGTGTGGCTAGCCCTAGCGCGACAGCAGCCACATTTGTTGTTAAGCCTTCAGTACTATGCAGGCGGGCAAGTGAGACTAAAATAGCATCTACGTCTGCTAGCCCAGAAATAGTCGATAATACGAAGATGCCGCTGGTGCCCAACCATTGTTTTGCTGCCGGGACCAAGACTGCCATGACAGCCAGGAAAGCAGCGAAGCTGAATGCTGTCCCAAGATCAAAAGGAGCCATTGCTTCTATTGTTCGATCGTTGTTTTCAGCGCTGGTAATTTGGCGTTGTCTCCACAATGCCATACCCAGCAGAAGGATTCCCGCAATCATCATTGCACCACCAAAAGTGCTTAGCAATGCTGGCTCAATGACGCCTATCAGCACAACCATACGAAAAAACATGATGCCACAGGCAGCCAATGTTCCAGAAATAGCAGCACTGACCATGACGGGGTGCTGGCGTGTATAGCGTGCCAGTGCGACAGTTGCAGCTGTAGACGATGCCAAACCACCCAATAGACCTGTCCAGAATATGCCTCTTTCTGAACCGGTAAGCCGCATGGCAAAATGACCTGCCAGAGAGAGTCCGGCAATCAGGATCACTGCCCACCATAACTGGTAAGGATTTAATGCAGCAAAAGGTCCCAGACCCGTATTGGGTAAGTAGGGTAATATAACGACAGAAAGTACCAGCAACTGCAGGGATGCGGTTAATTCACGATGCTCTATCAAGCGTAGCCAACCGTGTAAGGTTGGCTTGAGATCCAAAAATACAGCGACGATTACAGCCGCGGTTAATGCTAAAGTAACATTGCCATGGGATGCATATGCACCTAAAACTAATGTCAACAGCATCGCAATAATTGTGGTAGCACTTAAATTACCGGAAATTTTTGCGGTACGAGCATAGGACACTGTTAGTAATAAGGAAAGCCCTAATACGGCCGCAACTAGCGGCCAAGCTCCGAAGTTTGGTTGTAAATGACCGAGCACTCCTCCGAGCAATCCTGTCAATGTGAAGGTACGTAGACCTGCTACTCGGCTGCCTTCTGGCAGTTCTCGATCCTGCCATCCTCGTTCTAAACCAATGAGCAGGCCGATGGCGAGTGCTGCAACCAGCCCTGATACATCTGGTGGAAGAAAGGAACTCTCTATCATAACTTTTTATTTCGCAGGCGAAGGGCATTGGTGATGACTGAAGCTGAACTCAAACTCATAGCCAAGGCGGCAATCATCGGTGACAACAACCAACCGGTAAATGGATATAGTACGCCAGCCGCGATAGGGATACCCAAAGCATTGTAAAGGAAAGCAAACATGAGGTTCTGTTTCATGTTGCCGACAGTAGCTTCCGAAAGTGAACGGGCAACAGCAATCCCTCGTAAATCTCCCTTGACCAGCGTAACTTGGGCACTATTCATTGCAACATCAGTCCCGGTTCCCATAGCGATACCGACATCAGCTTTAGCCAAGGCTGGTGCATCATTGATGCCATCACCAGCCATAGCCACGATGCGACCTTCCTTCTGCAATTTGCTGACCAGTTCTAGTTTATCTGCGGGTTTGACTTCGCCATGTACCTCATCAATGCCTAGACGTGCTGCGACTGAACGGGCAGTGGTGAGACCATCTCCTGTTGCCATCACGATACGTAGACCCGCTTCCTTCAGGGTGGCAAGTGCTTCTGGGGTATTTTTTTTGATGGGATCGGATACTGCAAGCAGACCGGCCAATTCACCATTGATGGCTAGATGCATCACACTTGCACCTTCCGAACGCAGCTCTTCGGCTTGCGGAATCAGAGATTGTACCGAGATACCCAATTGCTCCATCAGTGCTGTGTTGCCCAAAGCTAACTGACGATCGCCCACTTGACCTCGAACACCAATCCCTGAGCCCGATTCAAAATTATCTGGTGTTTCAAGAGACAGGCCACGTTCGTGTGCTGCGTTTACAATCGCTTCGGCTAGCGGGTGTTCACTGCCTTGATCAAGACTGGCGGCTAAACGTAATACTTCAGATTCGTCAAAATCTGATGCGGCAACTACACGATCGAATACAGGGCGTCCTTCAGTTAACGTACCTGTTTTATCGATGATTAGTGTGTCAATCTTGCGTAGATTCTCAATGGCTGCTGCATCACGGAACAGCACACCATGAGTAGCACCTTGACCCGTCGCAACCATGATAGACATTGGAGTTGCCAAGCCTAGTGCACAAGGACAGGCAATAATGAGTACTGCCACAGCATTGATTAATGCATAAACCCAGCTTGATTCTTCTGGGCCGAATAGTCCCCATCCAAAGAAGGTAAGCAAGGCAATGGTCACTACAGCCATGACGAACCAACCTGCTACCTGATCAGCCATACGTTGCATTGGTGCTCTCGATCGTTGAGCTTGCGCCACCATCTGTACGATCTGGGATAACATGGTACTTGAACCAATTTTCTCTGAACGCATGATCAATGAACCATTGGTATTCAGGGTAGCTCCAATGACTTTATCGCCGATACGTTTAGTGATAGGTAAAGGTTCACCTGTCAGCATCGATTCATCCACTGAACTACTTCCTTCAGTGATTACACCATCCACAGGCACTTTTTCACCTGGGCGAATTCTGAGTAAATCTCCTACATGGACATGCGTTAGAGGAACATCTTCTTCAGTTCCATCAGGCAGGATTCGGCGAGCTGTTTTAGGAGCGAGCCCAAGGAGTGACTTAATTGCAACAGAAGTTTGCGAACGTGCTTTTAACTCCAATATTTGTCCCAGTAGGGTCAATGAAATGATGACCGCTGAAGCTTCAAAGTAAACAGCGACACGACCCATGGAAATAAATGAGTCTGGGAAGATTTGCGGTGCAATGGTTGCGACCACACTATAAATAAATGCAGCTCCAGTGCCCAAACCAATCAGCGTCCACATGTTCGGGCTGCGATTCACAACCGATTGCCAACCCCGGGAAAAAAATGGCCAACCTGCCCAAAGTACAATTGGGAGTGACAACACCAGTTCAATCCAGCTCTGAACCGCCATATTGAACAGGTTCATTTGATGACCAAACATCGCCAAAAAAGTCACGATGATGGTCAATGGCAGTGTCCACCAGAAGCGTCGGCGGAAATCACGTAACTCCGGATTCTCATCTTCCTCTAATTCAGGAATGAGTGGCTCCAGTGTCATTCCGCATTTAGGACAGTTTCCAGGATGATCTTGTTTAATTTCTGGATGCATTGGGCACGTATAGATGATCGTGCCTGTTGTGCTTGTCTCATTAACGGATTGAGTAGTCTGATGATGCTGTGTATGTGCATCGGCAGTCGTCGTTGCGGGTTTAGCGATATATTGCACCGGGCTGCTATGAAACTTTGATTGACATTTATCACTGCAAAAAAAGTAAGTTTTCCCCTTAAATTCCTCATGGTATTTCGATTCTTCAGTGACGGTCATACCACAGACTGGGTCTTTCAGTACGTCTGTTGTAGCCTGTGCCATATGGTCCTGGTTATGATTTTTTTGATCTGACATAAATAATTCTCTTATGGTAAAGTGGTTTTATGGCCGAATTTTGGAATAAATCTCGGAGTCTGTTGAGCATAGCTGTCATAGACAGCGCCAAACTGTTTACTCATTTCAGCCTCTTCCTTAATTGCCAAGCGGCTGTACATTAAGAGTAGGATTGGAAACATAATCAGTGTCAGTAAAGTTGGCCATTGCAATAAAAAACCCAGCAAGATCATCACAAAAGCCACGTATTATGGGTGACGTATACGTGCATAAGGGCCTGTGATCGCTAAAGAATGCTGACGTTGCTCGTTGTACAGCACGTGCCATGACGTTGATAACAGGTAAAATCCATAGCCCAAGAAAACGTAACTGGCGATATGCAAAATGCCAAAATGTGGATCACCTTTTTCACCTAATAGCGTTGACCACAAGTGACCTGCATTATGAGAAAGTAAGTCAAGTTGAGGGAAGCGAGTTTGAAGCCAACCAGATAACAGGTAAATGGTTAAAGGAAAACCATACATTTCGACAAATAGAGCAATGATAAAAGCCGAAAAGACCCCAAATGTACGCCAATCGCGCGCAGTGGAAGGTCTAAAAAAACTGAAAGCGAACATGATAAAAACTGCTGAGTTAATGATAACCAGCGTCCATAAACCATAAGCCGATTCCGCATGATTCATGATGGATCTCCTGATAAGAGCTATTTTTTGTTATCAGATATATCGGATTTTTTTTGCTGCGAGTGGTTATGCCCATGACCACCATGCATAAAAATATGCATCAGTGGACACGCTAAAAGGAATAAATAAGGCAAAGCACCGATAACGTGGGCTAAATGTTCCGTTAATAGAAAATAAGCTGCGATACCACCCAGCACGATTAGACCAATGGCATAACGTGTAGACCAGAAGTTAGGTACTGAATTATTTTCTTGGTGTTGGTGATTCATGGTGCTTTCCCCTAATTCATGGGTAACTATTTAGTTGCTGACGGAGGCATACAGTCCATCATCATCTGCATCATGGATTGCATCATGTCCATACGTTTTTCCATCATTTGCTGACGGTCAGCCATATTGGCATTCATGCTTTGGCTACCCATCTGTTTCATCATGCTTATACCTCCTTGCATGAGTTTCATGTGCTCAGCCATAAGTTTCTGACGTTCTTGCGGGTTTTTTGCAGCCATCATCTTTTCATGCATGGCTTGCATCGCTTTCATGTGCTGGTCCATTGCAGCCATTTTGTCTGGAGTCATCGTGCCAGTAGCTGTCTTTTTAACAGTGACTGTGGATGGAGGAGTATTTTCTGGGTGATGAGTTTGATGCTCTTCAGGATTTTGGGCTAATGCACCTAGAGCGGCAGTGGTTATACAAAGTGCAAGTAAAGTTTGGCGGATATAAGTCATGATATTTTCCTTCCATCAGTTGATCAGCCGATACAACCTTTAAATGAATGAAGCAAACAAATAGAGAGAGGTATTTTTCATTTATTTGCTCCACTCATTCTTTTGATGAAGTTGATCGCTGGTTATGCCACCGGTGTTTTACTTAGGTGGTAGCTGGTTATAGTCAATTTTTTTATTTCTATTGAATAATTTTATCACTTGAGTCTATTGATTTTTAAAAATGACAAAAATGTAATTTTGAAGTCATCGCCCTGTTTCTGTCTCTTACTAATAATTGAAATATAAGAGGAGATGATGTGGTCTCATTAAATATAGATTTTATAAAGTCATCTCTAATGAACTAACGAATCAAGAGGAAACGTAAATGAAATTATTTCAAAATAAAATGACTGCTCTACGTAATGTTGTAGTAGCTGCAACGATGATTGTGGCTACTACAACTACGTTCGCTCATGTGAGTTTAGTGAGTGCGATTCCTGCGGAAAATGCATCTATCCTTAGTCAACCAAAGAACTTGACCCTTAACTTTGGTGCAGAGGTTATGTTGATGAATATTAAGTTACTGGATGCTCAGCGAAGAGATGTTCCTTTAAAATATAAAGTTACTCATGACTTAAAGAAATCCTTTGATGTAGCTCTTCCGAAACTGAAAAAAGGTAAATATACCGTTGTCTGGACAACAATGGGGAAAGATGGTCACAACATGAATGGTGAATATAGTTTCACTATCAAATCAACTAAATAAGAATTGATTACCTTTCAACATGTCAGTGAGGTGCTGGCATGTTGTTCTAGAATGGACAAAAATAATGATTTCTGAATATTGGATGTGGGCCACTTGGTTAACTAAGGTTATTTTATATTTAAGTGTAGCTTTTGTCGTTGGTGGAGCCTTTTGCTATTTTTTACTTAGACAATATCTTGAACTAAAAGAATCGATTCTTAAATATATTACAATTGGCGCTGGATTAGGCCTAATTTCCAGTACCTTGGGATTTTTTATTCTGATTGGTAGTTTTGCCAATACTGGTATTACAGGTATGGTGGACCCCACGTATATTAATATATTGGTTAATACTCCGACGGGGTATATATACGTTCTTCGTTCTATTAGTTTTGCTCTTTTACTTCTTCTCATGGTGGTTAAACTTAACAGGAACAAAGGTCAGTTTTCTATAATTGAAAGTTCAATATTTTGTGTTTTACTTCTCCCGATTATTTTTAGTTTTTCCCAGCTCGGACATGTCGCTAATTTAACCTTACTTGCTCAAATTTTATTATCAATCCATATTCTAGTTATGTCGTTATGGATGGGGTCTTTATATCCGTTATGGAAAACCAGCCGGGAAATAAGTGGTTTACCTTTAAAAGATCGCATGCATGTATTTGGACGTATTGCTGCTTTCATTGTTGGGATATTAATCGCCTGTGGCGCTAGTGTAGCTCTTCTTTTAATTAAAGATTTTAATACCTTAATCAATACTGCATATGGCTATGGTTTCATGGTTAAAATGTTTTTTGTTATAGGTATTCTACTTTTAGCTGCCTTCAACAAATGGTATTTCACCCCGCGTCTTCAACATCCTAAATTCGCTAAACACCTTAGTCATGCCATTTTATTTGAGATGTTATTAGGTCTATCAATTCTATTAACAACAGGCTATATAACCACTGTCGTGGGTATTGAATAAGAGAATTTCAAAATAAGGGAATTGAGGAAATTTAACATTACTGCATTTATCTTTTGTAGCTGAGCAATAAAGTTTCTACTGGACTGCCAACTTACGACAATCAGAACAGTAAAATCGCATCATGAGGCATTATACATAAAGGTAGTCACCGGTTTTTAGCTTATCTTCAACCCATAACGGTCTCATCTATTCAGTTCACTACCATTGATTGAAATAACTAATCTTATAAATTTCAGAGTGATCGTAGATGACAAAAATGTCATTTTAAAGTCACATTAATGTTGGTTAAGTACTTTTACTGTAGTCATTAGAACACTCTTCTTTGGAATACTCTGAAGAAAACTGTAAGGTTGTAAACAGACCAAGTTACAGCGAGTAACTGATTCAGAAAAAGGCTGGTTGTATGGTGAAAGTTTAGAGTTACTGTTCTAATGTTTTAAACAAATGTTTTGTTAAAAAGGAGCAACATATGAAATTTCACATCGCTAATATGACTTGTGGTGGTTGTGCACGCGGCATTACTACCGCAATTAAAGAGCTCGACTCGAATGCCTCACTCGATATTGATTTACAAAACCGTATTGTTGAAATCAACACAACGGTGAGTCAGGATCAAGTCATTGCCACTCTCAGTGAGCGTGGATTTACAGCTGATCCTGCTTAATCTCTGTTAGAGTAACAGTGGGAATTCCTTACCACTTTTACTCTCTCTTATTTTCCTCATCGTACAGATAAAACCTGTACTTGCTTGAAATAAAAGTAATCCCTGAATTCCCCCTAATCTTGGTTCGAGCTGATCTTCGCATATAGAACTCAGCATATCTAAATGATAGAGATCGTATATGAGTACCGAAATGACTGATACGCCACACTACAGTGAAACATTAGAGATTGAGGGGATGACATGTGCTTCTTGTGTAGGCCGTGTGGAAAAAGCTTTAAAATCTGTTGAGGGTGTTGAATCGGCTCATGTAAATCTGGCTACCGAAAAAGCAGTCATTTATGCGCATCAACCACTTGATCGCGCTACTTTAATTAAAGCCGTAGAAAAAGCAGGCTACGAAGTGGAAGCGCTGCAACCAATAGAGCTTACGATTGAGGGTATGTCATGTGCTTCTTGTGTAGGTCGAGTAGAAAAGGCCTTAAAATCTGTTGAGGGTGTGGAATCAGCTCATGTAAATCTGGCTACTGAAAAAGCGACTATTCAGGCAAGCTCATCTGTCACTCGTGACTCGTTAATTCAGGCTGTCACCAAAGCAGGGTTTGAAGCAAAGTCAGTTCATCAAACTACGGAAAGCTTTCAAGATAAAAAAAATATTGAATTAGAAAAACTTAAAAAAGATTTAATTTTGTCAGTCTTATTGACTCTACCCGTTTTTATTTTAGAAATGGGATCACACCTGATTCCCGCCTTTCATACGTTTATGATGGATAACATTGGCCAACAAAATAGCTGGTTAATGCAATTTTTCTTGACCACAGTAGCATTAATTTTTCCAGGCCGACGCTTCTTTAAAAAGGGCATCCCAAGTTTATTCCGCTTAGCACCAGACATGAATTCCTTGGTGGCTGTAGGAACATTGGCTGCTTATCTTTATTCAGTGGTTGCTACTTTCTTTCCAAGTGTCCTGCCACAAGGCACGGTCAATGTTTATTATGAAGCTGCAGCGGTTATTATCACTTTAATTCTATTAGGTAGATTTTTTGAAGCCAAGGCAAAAGGCCGAACGTCTTTAGCAATTCAACATCTAGTTGGAATGCAGCCTAAAGTTGCCAGAATACAGCTCAATAATCAGGTGATAGAAGTTCCGATTGCCGAAGTTCAAACAGGAACGATTGTAGAGATTAGACCAGGCGAGCGTATCCCTGTCGATGGTGAAGTTATTCACGGCCAAAGTTTTATTGATGAATCCATGATTACTGGCGAGCCTATGCCCGTTGAAAAAACGATAGGCTCTACTGTGGTAGGAGGAACAATTAACCAAAGTGGCAGCTTAAATATCAAAGCCACCTCTGTTGGTAGTTCATCAGTGCTTTCTCAAATCATCCGAATGGTTGAACAGGCACAGGGTTCCAAGCTGCCTATTCAGGCATTGGTTGATAAAATTACCATGTGGTTTGTACCTGTAGTAATGGGTCTCTCTCTTTTAACTTTTATTACTTGGTTTATCTTCGGCCCTGAGCCAGCCCTAACGTTTAGCTTAGTTAATGCAGTTGCGGTACTCATTATTGCATGTCCTTGTGCAATGGGACTTGCAACGCCTACATCAATCATGGTGGGAACTGGGCGTGGTGCTGAAATGGGTGTTTTATTCCGTAAAGGGGAAGCTTTGCAGCTGCTCAAAGAAACTAAAGTGGTTGCTGTTGATAAAACAGGGACCCTGACTGAAGGGAAACCAATTTTAACCGATCTGCATGTCTTAGAAGGGTTTGAATACAATGCCGTACTTTCACTTATGGCAGCCGTTGAATCAAAGTCTGAGCATCCTATTGCTCGAGCAATTGTACAAGCCGCTATAGATAAGGAATTAATCCTGTCTCCTGTTGCTGATTTCAAGTCAGTCACGGGCTATGGAATAGAAGCAACGGTGTCTGAACATTTGGTTCATATTGGTGCAGATCGATATATGGAAAAACTAGGTTTGAATCCTAATGTTTTTTCTCAATTTTCGGATCGTTTGGGAGAAGAAGGAAAAACCCCTCTCTATGTTGCGATTGACCAGAAACTTGCTGCCATTATTGCTGTAGCAGATCCAATTAAAGAATCAACATTTGCTGCAATTGAAGCGTTACATCAGTTAGGTTTAAAGGTTGCCATGATTACAGGTGATAACCGTCATACAGCTCAAGCGATTGCAAAAAAACTAGGTATTGATGAGGTTATTGCAGAAGTCTTACCTGAAGGTAAAATAGAGGCCGTTAAAAAATTAAAAAATCAATATGGTAAACTCGCATATGTTGGAGATGGCATTAATGATGCCCCTGCACTTGCAGAAGCAGATATTGGTTTAGCAATAGGTACAGGTACAGACGTAGCTATTGAAGCTGCTGATGTGGTTTTGATGTCTGGCAACCTGAAAGGAGTGCCAAATGCTATCGCTTTAAGCAAAGCGACTATAACCAATATTCGTGAAAATTTATTTTGGGCATTTGTTTACAATGCAGCTCTGATTCCTATTGCAGCAGGTGTACTTTATCCGCAATTTGGACTGCTACTTTCTCCTGTATTTGCTGCTGGTGCAATGGCTCTCTCGTCAATATTTGTACTAGGAAATGCTTTACGATTAAAACGTTTTAAAGCCCCCCTTGCAATTATTTAACCATTTTTTATATACATTTAAAGTTTTGTTGGCTTTACTTTATATATTTGGAAATGGTCTAAGCCATGTTGGCTTTTATTAAATATCATACAGTTGATATTCTAATTATTTGAGAGGGATTAAGATGAAAAGAATTTTATTAATATGCTTTATAGGCATGTCATTTACCTATGCGAATGCTCATTCTGGGGGAACGAACTCACAGGGTTGTCATACCAACAGTAAAACTGGTGATTACCACTGTCATTAATAGGTGCGCACACAGTTTTTTTATTTAAAAGACTGTGCTTTAAAGTTATAAGTAGCGTTTAACTAAAGCTAAAAATTCATTTAGTTCTTTTTCCTTTATTTTCTCAGTATCACCGAGTACATGTTCTCTAAGATGAAGTTCTATTAACTCATTCATTAAGCCATTTATCGCACCTTTAATTGCTGCAACTTGCTGTAATACCTCAATACAAGAATTTTCAGAATTTAAAATATTCTGTTCAAGGGCATTAGTTTGACCTTGAATTCGTCTAATCCGATTTAAAATTTTTTTGTTCTGATTTAAGTGAGACATACTATTCAACCTCAAGAACATATACTATGGGGGAGTATTAATTGTGGTGCAATAAAATGTAATATCTAAATAATGTTAAAAGTGACCATTCGCATCAATTTGACGAAGGAAATCCTTTAGCACAAAAGAAAATTTTAATCGCAACCATCCTCACTGGTGTAATGATGGTGTTTGAAATTTTTGGAGGATGGTTCTTTAATTCCATGGCTTTATTGGCTGATGGATGGCATATGAGTTCTCATATGTTGGCATTGGGCTTAGCTTATTTTGCCTATAAAATGGCTCGAAAATATGCTCGTGATCAGAGATTCTGTTTCGGTACATGGAAGATAGAAATCTTAGCTGGATATTCGAGTGCCATTTTATTGATGGTTGTTGCTGTATTCATGGGTGTTCAATCGATAGAACGTTTATTCAATCCTGTGAATATTCACTACAACGAGGCAATTTCAATTGCGATTGTTGGCTTGATCGTTAATTTTATTTGTGCCTGGTTACTACGTGAAAATGGTCACCACCACCATCATCATCACTCTCATGATGACCATGACTTAAACCAGAAAGCCGCTTTTCTTCATGTAGTAGCAGATGCAGTAACTTCTGTATTAGCGATTATTGCACTTTTCGCAGGGAAGTATTTTGGATGGGATTTTTTAGATGCAATTCTAGGGATCGTAGGTGCAGTGCTTGTAGCACAATGGTCTTGGGGATTGATTAGAGAAACAGGTAAAACATTGCTTGATGCAGAGATGGAACATCCTGTAGTAAAGGAGATTCAGGAAGTTGTAGAGGAATTAGATAACCAAATTACGATTACTGATCTGCATGTCTGGAAAGTAGGTAGAAGTAAATTTTCATGTATTTTATCCCTAAATACAGTTAATGACTCCTTAACAGCAGAGGTAGTTCGTAAAGCTTTGTCAATTCATGAAGAGATTGTTCATATTTCTGTTGAAATTAACAAGAATTTCCATGTTGTTTAAATTAATATTTATTCCTTTTAAACTTTATCAGTCTATTTATGTAAATCTTAGATTAGAATTTGTTTGTTGTAGAGCGTCGGGGCGCCTCGGCAATTCTGCGTGTTGAAATAGAAAGGAAAATTCATTACTTTAAAGCGCAAAGCGTGTTGCAGATGCAGCTCTTATTCCGAGGAATTTTACACTGGTATCGCCCGCCGATAGAAACACCAGATCCGGCAGTCAGGACGTAAATAACCATTCCTCCAGTTTAAATAAAAAAACCTGCAGATTCGATGCAGGTTTTTTTTAGAGATAATCAATCGCGTCTTATTTGGCTTTACGCTCTTTCTCGATCAGGTAATTCACCACCTGAATGACTTTGGCATCATTACCCTGCACAATATATTTACCATTCACGGTCACTGCCGGAACACCACTTAACTGATACTGAGCAGCCAGATTTTTGGCTTTGGCAATTTTCGAAGTGATCGGGAAAGATTTATAAGTGCTGTTAAATTTCGCTTCAGGAATACCATAGCGGGTATAGAACTTGGCCAATTGCGCCTGTTCTAAAATTGGACGTTGCTTATCATGAATATCATGGAATAATTGTAAATGTGCTTTTTGACGCACACCCAATGCTTCAGACACATAATAAGCACGCGCTGCCTGCTCCCAGAGTGGATTCATTGCAGCCGGCGTACGTACAAAACGTACATCTTTTGGTAATTTTTTCAACCAGCCCTGCATATGTGGTTCAAGCGCGAAACAGTGACCACAGCCGTACCAGAAGAATTCACGTACCTCAATTCTGCCCGGTTTTTCGACTTTGACTGGTTTTGCAACCACCTGATAGTCCTGACCTGCCACAAAATTGGCCATAGCATTGCCTGAAAAGGCCAAAACAGATGCGGCAACAGCTCCTAAAAGGAATTTTTTCATTGGGATTATCGTCCTCTAAATCATTATGCTTAGTGTATGGGTTCACTATAAATCAATTATGCCGGTTCCGTTTTCATGCTGCGAACTTTTGTGCTATCAGAACCGCTACATTAAAGTATACGACTGATTTTAAGTCAGTTAATATGGCCATTCGACCGCTATGTGTTTTTAGATAATCACAAAAGTTAAACTTTGAGTAATAAAAACGGTTATAATTTCTACGATTAAAACGTAGTGGTCAAACCTACAGTAAATATTAGCTTCTTACTATTCTCTTCAGTAACAGCCGCGTGGCTATGATAATTGCTGGAATTTACAACATAGAACTGAGCAAAAAATGATTTATGAAAGGTTTATTAAATGGCACTGTTGCAAATAGAGATTTGAGTCGAT
>NZ_JWHB01000045.1:0-18132 GCF_000804305.1 Acinetobacter sp. YZS-X1-1
TAGGGTTAATTATGAACAGTAAATGTCAACAAACCCTAGTAATTGATTTTCATCCACAAATAAAGCCAGAGCACACTGGCTTTATTTAAATAATGTGGACCGTCAAAAATATAGACACGCTCTCCAGCATAAGCTTTCAACTGTTTTGCAATTTCCCAAGGATAAGCTGCACGAAAGCCGCCTTCCGGTTTAGGCCGGAAAGCTTCGAGAATAATCACAACTCTTTTGTTACCAACCTGATGTTTAAGATTTTGATAAATCACCGCCGCTTCTTCGGGACTACGCGTGCCCACACCGACGCCATCCTGAAAAAAGACTTGGGCATTATCAGGCAACCAGCTTTCAAGCCAATAATGTAAAAACCGTGATTTGCGGTCTGCACTATAAATGCTGATCCAGACTGGTCGCTGGAATTCGGCAACATAACGTGCCAGATTGGCAACTCCATGCCAGCTTGGATCAGCTTCTACAGGAAAATAATAAGCAGCAGGCTGAACTGGAAGAGACGTTTCAATAATCTGTTGGGATTGTAAAAAGAGTTGGTCAATATTTTCACGTGCCACAGGTTCCTGAAAAATCCCTGCCAGACCTAGGATAACCTGCTTGGACCAGGGTTGTTCGGCAATCGTATTCCAGTCCGGCTGATGTTGCCATTGGGCTCCGGGGATTTCTTTAAAAAAGGAGCGTCCGTCTACAATACTCCATTGAGTGACTAAGGTATCGATGCCTAATAAGTGCCAGTTACCGGAGGCGTGACTCATCTGGTCAACCTGCCAGAAAATACCCTCAATTTTAGGCGCTGTTACCGCTTTAGCATCTGCACGTGCCATAAAAAAGGCAGAGCCAGTAAAAGCCAAGGCAGGAAGTGCCAGTAACACCAGTAAGCCTAAAATTAGGTATTTTTTCATCATTATTCTTCTTTGGTTTTTTGTGCCTTACGGGTTCTGCGCCAGAACAGCAGCCCTATAATAAGCGCAGCAACAATCACTAGAATAATAGCAATAGTTCGCATGGAAATCTGTTCAATTATCGGGGTTTCTGCTTTTTCTATAGCGGTTTGACTAAGTACGGTAATTTGCCCTTGGGCAGAAATAAACAAGGCCGCAGTATTGTTCGGGATTTTCTGCTGGATTTGCGGCCAGAAGCGGGCAAAATTTTCTACCCCGAGGTTGTTGTCGCTATAAATCCAGAAATTCCCGTTTATGACGGTGATCAAACTACCATTTGCGGTAGTAGGTAAGTAAAGAATCTGACTGTATTTTTGCAATTCGGATTGATAACGCTGGGCATTCAGCAGGATATTAATAGTTTTAGGTGTACTTGGATTCAGCTGGGTGATATTCAGACCAATTGGATCATTACTGAGCAGCATGTTCTTGGCAACTTGAGCCAGGCTGATCGCGATGGGGGTGGCTACAGGCGTATTCATGGCAATTTCAGGAGTCTTGTCAAAAACTGTAGACAGGCTGATAACTCCCTGTTTCATCTGGTAAGGCAGACTAAGCTTGGATTTTTTAGCATCAATCCATAAGGCATTACCCGCATTAGGTAGACAATTATTGCTATTTAACTGGTTATTACTCACCGTCATGTTAAAGCTGTTGGTATAGGGATAATCTGCACCTACAAATTCAAACTGCCGCTCAACCGGGCTGGAATCCAGTTTTGCCAGACTGGTACTACCTGCGAGTACTTCATTGAGCCAAACTTGTAAGGTCGAGCCTTGTAAGAGTCCGCTTTGCGAACGGAAATTAAGCTGACCCTTTAAAATATCCGTAACTTCCCAAACAGCAGGAAAGACCAGTGAAATATTTTTGGGAGTATTGCCGAGTTTGAAATCGGAAATGCCCAGATCGGCCAAGCTTTCAAAACGGCGTACACTGGCCCAGTTTGGTCGCGCGACAGGGCCATTTAAACTCGCTGTTGCAGTATTTAGTTGTGCTAGATATTGTTGATTGAGCAGGGCATTGACGGCCATCAATAATTGGGATTCTGAAGAGTATTCAATCGTCAGACTTGGTACCTGGTTGACCTGATTTAGACTCATCCGTGCTGCGGGTAATTTTGCGGCCGAACGCTGAATATTGATCATGAAATCAGGTGCTGATTCAGGAGTGGTATTTAACCGCCATTGCACAGGTGTCGCAAAATTCCAGGCAGTTGCCAGCCTACTCATCATGGTGGCTTCCAGGAAATTTGCCGTATTAAAACCTAGCAGTGCCTGTACTGGTTCTGGTCGGTTCAATTGACTATTGAACAGGACATCCGGGAGTTGATTCAGCTGCATGCTGTTACGCTGCGATTGATAACTCAGATTTGGTTGAGTCAAGGTAGTCTGTAAATTGCTTGATTCAAGACAAATATTGGCAGTACTTTGTCCAGGTCCTGGTTTTTGTAAAATACTGATATCCAGCCGATGAAAACCGCTATCGGCAGGGGGGAGGCTAAAATTTAATGTGCCTTTACCACTCAAATTTTGTTGATGAATCAGCTGATTGTCATACCGGACAATCACCGTACTGCTACCCTGTACATTGAACTGACTGCTGAACTGAACATCCTGCCAGCTTTCACCTTTTCCAACATAAAAAAAGTAAGGCGTAGTTTGCTCTACATGCCGCGCAACTACATCATCAAGCTTCCAGATGGCCGCATAGAGATGTGCACTAGACAATGCCAAGATAAGTGAAGACATTAATCTCAAAGGAGCTGTTTTTATGTGCATGATCATTTTTTTTCCTTCTTTCGTTCTGTCTTGTACCAGGTAATTCCTTCACCTTTGATTTTGCCTTTTAACATGTCCCAGGCAGCTTTAAAGACAATCAGGAGAAAGATTTGTGAATAGGTGAAATAGGCAATAAAGGCATAGAAGTAAAATCGTTTAGGCACTTCTTTTTCCAGACTGAGGGTGAACCAGATCTGGACCAGATAAAGAATAAACGCCAAAATGAAGAGTAAGGTAAATGGGCCGGGAATCGTGGTGCCATCAATACCGAGTAGGCCAACCACCAGCGTCATATGACTTAAGAACAGGGCTGGCACAAAAATGATGTAACACATAATATTGTTGCCGATCTCCATTCCGATTGGAAAAGGATGCCGGAGCGCTGTTCTTAAATATTTACGGGTTACATAAAAGTTACCTTGAGTCCAACGCGAGCGTTGTTTGATAAAAATATTCAGGTCGCCCGGATCCTGTTGCCAGCCTACGGCATAAGGCACCCATTTAATCCGTTTATGTCCTAGAAAAATCCGGTAACTCATTTCGGTATCATCGACCAAGGATTTTTCGTCAAATCCGCCTAGAATATCGAGTGCATCTCGCCAGATCACATAATTGGTTCCCATTAGGGTGGAAAGACGGAAACGCAGCCAGCGTCCACCCTGAAAAATCCACTGAAAATAGATAAACTCGATAGCGATAAAGGTACTAAGGGGGCTGTCTTTCCAGTTGCGGGTACGGACTTTGCCATTCACTGCGACCAAACTAGAATCTGCCAGCAAGGTCTGGGCAATCAGCCGTACACAATCCGGCTCTGGCGTACTGTCCGCATCATAAACCGTAATCAATTCTCCGCGGGCGTGTTTGAGTCCGTTATTCAAAGTTCTGGATTTACCTTTACCACCTTGACCTTTAGGCACATTGATGACCCGAATGACTGGAAATTCGGCTGCCATACGATCGGCAATTTCCTGGGTATTGTCTTTGGAGGCATCATTAATTAGCAGTACTTCATAACTTTCAGCCGGATAATCCTGTGCAGCTAGAGAGCGTAAGGTATCTTCAATCACCAGTGCTTCGTTATATGCCGGCACCAGCACACTCAGCATGGGCCAACGTTCAGGTATTGGTAAATTGGTCAGTTCCTGACTGGCACGAATCGAATAGCGCCAGGCAGAAAAGCTGAGCCAGGCCCAAAAGGCCTGTGGAATCCAGATCCCGATAAAGCCGGTAATAAACAGAATATCGATCATGCTCATGATTTTTTGAACCTCCGCCATAACATGGTGATCAGGAGGATGAGCATTAAGATAACGATCACAACAACGGATGCCCAGGAAGTTGAGGTACCCCAGAAGCTTAATAAATTAGGGTAATGGGTCGAGAGTACCAGATGTAATGGCAAGATTACGATTCCTGCTGAGAGCAAGACATAGCCGAGTGGATTGGTATGCACCCGGTTCAGTTGGCTGTCAAAGCGTGTATTTAAAAAGGTCCAGGAAATTCCCAATTCAGGATAATCAATCTCATTTTCGGCAAGTGGCCCCTGAGGATTCAGGATAATTCCGGTACCATTGAAAGCAGTTTGTGGGTAGGCGGTGTAAAATTGTTGCTGACCAGATTGAATTAAACGGGCGGGTAAAGGCAGTTGTCCTGGATTGGCCTGAACAATGTAAAGTCCCGCAGGTAAAGTTTTTAGATTCGGATTCCAGCCATCCTGTATATAGGCAGCCATGGGACGTAGACCTGCACTGGTGGCGAGGGTCGCAAGTCCGCGAAAACGATTCGGTTCGATACTGCTTAGATCAAGAATCGGGATAGCACCTTCCGAAACCTCCTGTTTGATCTGAAAGTAGATTGACGGTTTCATGAAATTTTCAGGAATGATTAAACCCGGTTTAATACCCTGATTTTTCATGTTTTGATAAGTTTCGTAGTGTATTTGATCAAAGCTAAATACCGGCCATAACTTCCTGGGAGCTGGGAAATAGGCTGGAATTTGCTTAATATCTAAGGAATCTTGCTGCTGAACCGAATCGACTGTTTTAAGCTCACATTGATAATATTGTTGATAATAAGAACTCAGTACCGGGTCAGGCAGTGTATTGACTGAAACGATCAGACCGCAGACATGCAAAATATGACTCATAGGCGTTCCTCCAAGGAGGGTCGGCCCTGATGATGGGGTAAATGAGTAATCTCTGTTTTAATCAGTTCAATCTGTCTGAGTTTTTCAATCAGTTGTTTGGAAATAGTAGATTCTCGATCGGCAATCATAATTACGCGCAAGACCGAGAGCCGGCTATCAGTAAAGGAAAAATGAGGAACTTCGAACTTACTTTCCAGCACATGGATAATTTTTTGTTGCAACAGTTTTAGTTCATCCACCTGCAACATATCTCTTAATAAATTGTGGTTGGTAATTTCTATATAAATTTCATCATATTGAGGAATCAGATTCAGATTTAACATATCCTGAACTTGAGTTTGGGTATAGAAATAAGTACTGATGGGTAATGTTTTATGGGTCAGGTTTTTACGATAAGTATCTAGTAAATTGTCGGTTTGCCTGTTGGTCGACATCATTTCATAGTAAATACTGAGTAGAAGTGGCGCTAAAGGTAGAATAAAAAGCTGCAAGAAGCGAGTATTGATATCCATGCTATCAGCCTGGACATTAAATAAAATATAAATAAAAAGAGTAATAAAAATGACAATACTCAGTACAACGGACTGAACTACATTTAAAAAGCGTCCCAGTAGAATAAAGCCAATTAAAAGAATCCAGCTTCCGACCAGTTCTGTACGTACCCATTCATAGCCAATTAGTCCTATAAATATAACTATAACCATGGGCAAAAAGGTAATAGTTTGATTTGTCCTTACTAACCAATTTTTTTCCATTAAAATAATTATTTAAAGTAATAATTTAGGATGTTAATGAAATAATTACATGAATAATGTATGAAAAATATATATTTGTTTTTCAGAGTTTAAAGTAATAATATTTTTTGTATAGAAAGAATAAAAATTATTTTTAATATAAAGCATTATGATTAATTTCATATGCCATTATTATTTATTCAAGTATAGAGATTTATTCTTGAGATTAAAGACATAACCGTATGTCATAAGTCGTAAGATACAACATGATGTGTGATTGTCTTATATATGAATATGGCTTAAATGTTCTGGTCACGATGTGAATATTCTTACTATCCCGTTTTTCAGCCTGAGATAGCAGTTTTTTCTTGTAGCTATCGGCTAACTTGCCGAATTGTGAATAAAGAGGACATGGCCTAGGTCGCTTTATTCGTACAAAGATCTAGGCGTTGGGTTATTAGCGTTAAGACAGGCACTTTTTTCTTTTTTGGTTAAAAGTATTTTCATGCTTTTTTGAAAAGCAATAATTTTTAGCCGAGAAATTTTATGGCTTGAAGGCCTAATGTATTTTCACAGGGAATAGCAGATGAATATATTATTGATTGCAGGCTGGGGACTGGGGACAACCGTCCTGAAAGAATTTTCTGAAAAACTCAGGACAGATCATACAGTAGCAACCTCTGATATTTTTGACCCCTTTGATGCGGTGACCCTGCAGGAAAAGATAAAGCTCGCACAAGATTATGATGTGCTCATAGGCTGGTCTTTAGGAGGACAATTGGCCATATATTTGGCGAATGAAATCTTTCAGCAGACACGAGTAGCAAAGCCTGTCATTGCCTGTATGTCCAATCCTTGTTTTGTTGCCAATAAAGATTGGCAACAAGCAATGCCTGAAACTGATTTTGAACAGTTTCTCCAGGCCGCCCGACTAGACATGTTAACGACATTGAAACGTTTTTGTCATCTCGTCTGTATGGGAGCGAAGGATGCACGGCAACGGGTAAAATATTTACAATCCAAACTGTCTTTAATTGATTTAAATCATCAAGAAAAGCATCTTTATCTTTTAAAACAATTAGATTTGGTAGAGATATTAAAAACCTGTTCAACGAAGATACTGTTTATATTTTCAAATCAAGATTCACTAGTTCCTTGCCAAGTTTCCATAGAACCTGTCTTTTATCAACAAAGTTTAATCAAAGTCAAAGAAATCGAGGCCGCACATGATGCAATCCTGTTCGATACAGAATTGGTGCTAACACCTATTCTGGATTTTCTGGATGATTTATCAGTTGCTTCAGCAAGATAGAGAGTTCAGTCATTTGCATTTTCAACTGAGCAGGCTAAGATCGATATTTCCACAATTTTTCAGGATGAATTTTGTGTTTGACGCTTTTGATCAAGAGCATATTTGGCATCCTTATACCTCAATGACTGCCCCCTTGCCATGTTATCCGGTCGCTAGCGCCAGCGGTGCCCAGATCTATCTGGAAGATGGCAGGGCGCTGATTGATGGGATGTCCTCCTGGTGGTGTACGATTCATGGCTACAGTCATCCTGAGCTGAATCAGGCCGCCATTGAGCAGCTGAATAAGATGTCACACGTGATGTTTGGCGGATTGACCCATCAGCCTGCCATTGAACTTGCGAAAATCCTGCTGGAGATTACGGCATCTGAGCTTGATAAAGTCTTTTTTGCTGATTCCGGTTCGGTTGCTGTAGAAGTTGCCTTGAAAATGGCGGTGCAATATTGGCATGCCCAAGGTCAACCGGAAAAAAGTAATTTTGTCACGACACGTTCGGGCTACCATGGTGATACATGGAACGCGATGTCAGTTTGCGATCCCGTCACGGGTATGCATCAAATCTTCGGTTCAAGCCTGCCTAATCGATATTTTGTTCCTGCACCTGAAAGTCGCTTCAATGGCGAATGGCAGGAGCAGGATATCCAGCCACTGAAACAGTTACTGGCAGAAAAGCATGAGCAGATTGCAGCCATGATTATTGAGCCGATTGTTCAGGGTGCGGGAGGGATGCGTTTTTATCATCCTGAATACTTACGCCAAGCCAAAGCTTTGTGTAAGCAATACGATATACTCCTGATTCTGGATGAGATTGCGACAGGTTTTGGACGCACTGGTAAGCTATTTGCCTATGAGCATGCCGATATCATCCCTGACATACTTTGTTTAGGTAAAGCCCTGACCGGTGGCTATATGACATTGTCTGCTACGCTCACCACTAGGCAGGTTGCAGAGACCATTTCTCGGGGGGAAGCGGGCGTTTTTATGCACGGCCCGACCTTTATGGCCAATCCGTTGGCGTGTGCAGTTGCAGTAAAAAGTATCCAGCTTTTACTGGCACAGGACTGGCAAGCCAATATTCAGCGTATTGAACAGCAATTAAGTACTTTGTATGTTTTAGATGGGCATCCTGTAGTCAAAGATGTGCGGGTGCTTGGGGCAATTGGAGTGGTTGAGCTGCATCAGGCAGTGAATCTGGCTGAATTCCAGGCAGAATGTGTTCGTCGTGGTGTATGGATTCGTCCATTTGGCAGACTGGTGTATGTCATGCCACCTTTTATTATTTCTACAGCCGAATTGCAGACATTGCTGGAACATATGATCGCTATGATTCAGCACCTGGAGCTTGCAGCATGAATCACCTCGAACATTTTGCACAGCAACTTGATGTATTAAAGCAACAAGGGCAATACCGCGAGTTTAAATCCAACATTACCAGTGCTGCCCATTTTGAACTCAACGGCAAAAACATGTTGAATCTGGCATCGAATGATTATCTGGGTCTTGCCAGCCAAATGGATTTACGGGAAGCATTTTTTGATATGACTCCTGTTTCTGAACGGCAGATGAGTGCCAGCTCCTCCCGATTGCTGACTGGAAATTTTCCCGCTTATGAACAGCTTGAACATAACATGTCGCAAGCCTTTGGCCGTGTGGTACTGCTGTTTAATAGCGGCTATCATATGAATATCGGGATTTTACCTGCGCTTGCAGACAGTAAAACCCAAATCATTGCTGATAAACTGGTTCATGCCAGTATGATTGATGGTATCCGTTTATCTAAAGCGAATTATGTGCGATATCGGCATAATGATTTAGATCACTTGGCACAACTTTTATTGAAATATCATTCGGATGAGTCGATTGAACGTATCATTGTCGTCACAGAATCCATTTTTAGTATGGATGGGGATGAAACCGATTTAACTGCTTTGGTGGCGCTAAAAAAACAGCATCCTAAAGTCATGCTGTATGTTGATGAAGCGCATGCGGTAGGCGTACGCGGTTTACGTGGACTGGGCTGTGCCGAGCAATACAATGTGATAGGGGATATCGACTTCCTGGTAGGTACCTTTGGTAAAGCGCTTGCTTCGGTTGGTGGCTATTTGGTCTGCGAACCGATAATCCAGGAATATTTGATTAATTCAATGCGCCCGCTCATTTTCAGTACGGCCCAACCTCCCATCTGTATGGCTTGGACAAATTTTATCTTTCAGCATCAACAGGGCTTACAGGCAGAACGTCAATCGTTAACTGCATTATCACAATACAGTCAGCAGGCAGTAAAAAATCTGGGTTATGACTGTCCGTCAAGTTCCCAGATTATTCCGGTCATTATTGGAGATACGCATCAGACCGTAGCTTCAGCAGCCTATTTGCAAGATCATGGTTTTTATGTATTGCCTGTACGTCCACCCACTGTTCCCAAAAACTCGTCACGACTGCGGATATGTTTGCATCACGGAATAAAGAATCAGGAAATTCAGCACTGTTTTAGTGTACTGGAGCAGTATCAGCCATGAACAACACACTGGTTGCACAACGATTTGCTCAGGCTCAGCACAGTTATGATCAGCATGCCGTAGCACAGCACCATGTCGCTCAACATTTACTTCATTTAATGCAACAGTATATTCCCCAACCACATATGCAACGTGCGCTAGAAATTGGTTGTGGTTCAGGTCTGTTTAGCCATGCTTTTTTACAGCATTATGAGGTTGATCAGTTGTTTTTAAATGATCTTTATCCTGAAGTGAAACAGCATTTTCCTGAAACTGAGCAATTCATCTGGGGTATAGGCGATATCGAACAGTTGCCATTACCGCAGTCTTTAGACTTGGTGGTGTCCTGTTCAGCCTTGCAGTGGATTCAGGAGCTACCAGCCTTAATCCGAAAAGTGGCCAATGCCTTGAACCCATCAGGATACTTCTGTTTTGCCAGTTATGCAGAAGACAATTTAAAAGAAATTAAAGCATTAACAGGACAGGGTCTGGATTATTTACCACTGGAAACTGTAGCAAATATCTTGCAGGCACAGGGCTTTGAACTGCTGATGGCAAATGAAGAACGGATCCAACTCAACTTTGCCCAGCCTAGAGATGTGTTAAAACACATGAAATCTACCGGTGTGCAGGCAACGGCTCAGGGTTTTCGTTGGAGCAAAAGCTCACTTGCGCAGTTCGAGCACCATTATGCTCAATTCCAGATCCCGGAAACAGAGGGTTATCCTTTGACTTACCATCCCATTTACCTGATTGCACGGAAGGCTCTATGAGTTTGAAAATCTATTTTGTCAGCGGCATTGATACCGCTATTGGTAAGACCTATGCCACCGGTTTTTTAGCCAGAAGCTGGAATGAACAGGGGATTCGAACCATTACCCAAAAGCTGATTCAAACTGGCAATGTGGATGTTTCAGAAGATATTGAGCAGCACAGGATGATCATGGGGTGTGGACTGCTGCCTGAAGATCATGACAAGCTGACCATGCCAGAAATTTTTAGCTATCCAGCCTCACCGCATCTGGCATCTGAACTGGATCGGCGTTCAATCGATTTCGAAAAAATTCAGCAGGCAGCCACTATACTGGCCGAGCGTTATGACCGGGTTTTGCTTGAAGGGGCAGGCGGATTAATGGTGCCGCTGACCCGGGACATGCTGACAATCGATTATATTGCAGCGCACGATTATCCGGTCATTCTGGTAACTTCAGGCCGTCTGGGCAGTATTAATCATACTTTACTGAGCCTGGAGCTACTCAAACAGCGTAAAGTCACACTTCATGCTGTGGCATTTAACCATACTGATGACCATCAGGACCAAACGATTGCGATGGATACTATTCAATATTTAAAGGAGTATCTGCCCCAGTATTTTCCAACAGCCGTATGGCTGGATATTCCTAAGCTTGCAGGTCACGCTTAGACACGCCGCACTTGATTTCAATGCGAAGCCCATAGGGCCGTCGGGCATTAAAAGAGAGCAGATAACCATATTGTTTTAACAGGTTAGCGGTTAATGTCAGTCCCAGACCATGGCCGTGCTGCGGAGCAGATTTGCGCCAGAAGCGTTGTCCTAAATGTTGGATATCCTCGGCTGTAAGTTGTTGTTCATTATCTTTAATCACTAGGCAACCAGGATGCAGGGATAAAGCTAAAGACTTCCGGTTGCGCCTTGTTTTCAACCCCATATGCGCCAGCCGCCGCGAAAATGATCATGATCAGCAGGATAAAAATAACCGCCTGAAATGAGCCATTTTGCGCTATCTACCAAAAGGCAGACTGATCCTAATCATGATTTCGAACAGGCTAATTCAAAAAAGACAAGATTATTTAGCGGCTGTCGTCAGAAAAATATAGATTATCCTATGATTTTAAAGAATTATTTCTTGTGTAAAAGAAATAATTTATAACAAGAAAAATCTTTAAAAGGTTTTCTTAGCTATAAAAAAATTGAATAATGAATAAAACATAAACCACCAATAGGGCAGAGATGACCAAGAATTATTATGAAATATTAGGTGTACCTCGAGATGCAACTGTTGAGCAAATTAAAAAAGCTTATCGTAAACTTGCCAGAAAATATCATCCCGATGTCAGTAAAGAAGCTGATGCAGAAGAGCATATGCAACAGTTAAACATTGCTTACGATGTGTTAAGTAATGATGAAAAAAAAGCAGAATATGATTTTGAATTAGACCATCCACAGAATAGCCAGGGTAGGGATGCTCATCAATATTATTCAAATATGGGCGGACAGGATTTTACAGGGTTTGAAGACTTGTTTGGTCGCTTTGGTGGCGGTTTTGGTGGTTTCAATGAACAGCGTTATCAGGGTCGAGCATCCTATAGAGGTGATGATCAACACGCGACTCTAGAAGTAGATTTGGATGTTGCATTCCATGGTGCAACTCAAGATGTCACTTTACAGATTCCAACTATCAATGCGTACGGGCAAGCAGAAGTACAGCGTAAAGTCTTAAAAATTAAAATTCCAAAAGGCATGAAAGCAGGGCAAAAAATTCGTTTAACCGGACAGGGGCAACCGGGTATTCATGGGGGTGAAAATGGTGATCTGTATATTGAAATCCAATACAAAGCTACAGATTCAACTTATGCTGAAAACGCGGATGTCTATCATCATCTGAAGATTAGTCCATGGGAAGCAGCACTTGGACAATCGATTACGGCAAGCTTACCCAATGGTAAACAACTCAATATTCAAATTCCAAAAAATGCCAAAACAGGTCAACAATTACGTTTAAAAAATCAGGGGATTCCTGCTAAAGATGCAGGGCATTTATTCCTCATCCTCGATATTGTGCAACCACCTGCACAAACCGAACAAGAACAACAGGCTTATGAAGCATTTGCAGCAGCATTCTCCAAATTTAAGCCGAGATCATCATAAGGAGTAAAATTATGACGACAGTTAAATATTATGAGGTGGTCTTAGAAGATGTCCAACAGGCAGAAGTTGTAGATGAGCAACAACGTTATGATTTAAATAGTTTTGCTCAAGTTTGTGGTCAAAGTCCTGAATGGATTCTGCAACTGATTGAATACGATATTTTGCCGAATCGCGTAAATGCATCAGATTTATATTTTTTAGTGGATGATGTGGCACGTGCACAAAAAGCGTATCGTTTACAGCGTGATTTTGATGCAAGTTTTACTGCTGTAGCCATGATGTTGGATTTAATCGAAGAATTAGAGAAACTTCGACGTTTATAGACACAGAACAAAGTAATACGCTGGTCAATTTAGCTTATGTCCTTAGGATGGGCAGAAACGTTGTTGATGCCAGATTTGAAATGTCGGCAACTCTCTGGAAAAATGCCCCTGGCAGCCTTGCATTTAACTGGCTAGCGCAATCCGATAATAAATAATAACAAACCCACCGCTCAGTTAGCATACAGTAAGTAAAGAAGTGGTTGACTGTGATCATAAAAATAACAGCTCAAGCAGGAGGGAAGCTAGATGGCCAAGTATACTGATATCAATAGTTTTAATACCTTAGAAACATTAACCGTCGGTTCAGAACACTATCAGATTTTCAACCTATCCAAATTGCAAGTGCAGTTGGGCGACCTGTCCCGGCTGCCCAAATCTTTAAAGGTCTTGCTGGAAAATTTATTACGTTTTGAAGATCAGCTCACGGTGAAGACCGAACATATTCATGCCTTGGCAGGATGGCTTAACGACCGAACTTCAGAACAGGAAATCCAGTATCGTCCGGCACGGGTGCTGATGCAGGATTTTACCGGTGTTCCTGCAGTGATTGATCTTGCTGCAATGCGTGCAGCAGTGGCCAAAGCCGGCGGTGATCCGGAAAAAATTAATCCGTTGTCACCGGTGGATTTAGTCATCGATCACTCGGTAATGGTCGATTACTTTGCCAGCCCGCAAGCTTTTGAGCAGAATGTTACCATTGAGATGCAACGCAACGGCGAACGCTACCAGTTTCTGCGCTGGGGGCAGGCGGCACTCAATCAGTTTCGCGTGGTGCCGCCAGGAACCGGGATTTGCCACCAAGTCAATCTGGAATATCTGGCACAAGTGGTCTGGAGCAATGAGGTCGATGGGCAGCGCTTTGCCTTTCCTGATACCTTGGTCGGTACCGATTCACATACCACCATGATCAATGGCTTAGGCGTGTTAGGCTGGGGGGTAGGTGGTATTGAGGCGGAAGCGGCCATGCTAGGCCAACCGATCTCCATGCTGATTCCGGAAGTGATCGGCTTTAAGCTTACCGGTAAACTCAAAGAAGGGATTACAGCAACTGATCTGGTGCTGACCATTACCCAGATGCTGCGCCAAAAAGGCGTAGTTGGAAAATTTGTCGAATTTTACGGTGATGGCCTGGCCGATTTACCCTTGGCGGACCGTGCCACGATTGCCAATATGGCACCGGAGTATGGCGCTACCTGTGGCTTTTTCCCGGTTGATGAGGTGACGCTTTCCTATTTACGTTTAACAGGACGTCAGCCGGAAAGAATTGCCTTGGTAGAGGCTTATAGCAAGTTGCAAGGATTATGGCGCAATCCGGGGGATGAACCCGTCTTTACAGATACGCTGGCTTTAGATATGTCGACGGTAGAAGCCAGTCTGGCGGGTCCGAAACGCCCACAGGATCGTGTACTATTGTCACAAGTGCCGAGAACCTTTGATGCCCTCATGGATCTGACCTTGAAACCGGTCAAAGAAGAAAAAGAGCGTCTGGAAAATGAAGGAGGGGGAGGTACGGCTGTTGAAGCGAGACAGGCCAACCTGCCCCATGAAAATGTTTTTTGTATGATTGAGGGTAAAAAATATCCGTTGCAGCATGGTGACGTGGTGATTTCAGCGATTACCTCCTGTACCAACACTTCGAATCCCAGTGTCATGTTGGCAGCAGGGCTATTGGCCAAAAAGGCAATCGAAAAAGGTTTGCAGCGGAAACCCTGGGTGAAAAGTTCACTGGCTCCAGGTTCCAAAGTGGTTACCGATTATCTCAATGCAGCAGGGTTGACGCCTTATTTGAATCAACTGGGTTATAACCTGGTAGGTTATGGTTGTACCACCTGTATTGGTAATTCGGGACCTTTACCTGAAGCGATTGAAGAAGCTGTGCAATGTTTCGATTTGAATGTAGCCTCAGTGCTTTCCGGAAACCGTAACTTTGAAGGACGAGTGCATCCTTTGGTGAAAACCAATTGGTTAGCATCTCCCCCCTTGGTTGTTTCCTATGGTTTGGTCGGGAATATTCGAACTGATCTCACTGCTGAGCCGATAGGTGAAGGCTTTGATGGGCAAGCAGTTTATTTAAAAGATATTTGGCCGACACAGATGGAAATTGATGCCGCACTGCAGAACTTGAATACTGAGATGTTCCATAAAGAATATGCGGAAGTGTTTGAAGGTGATGCCAAGTGGAAAGCGATCCAGATTCCTCAAAGTCAAACCTATACTTGGGATGAACAATCGACCTATATCCGACATCCACCCTTTTTTGCAGAAATTGATCAGCCGGTGCGACCAATTCAGCAGATCAAACAGGCACGGATTTTGGCTGTATTGGGAGATTCAGTCACGACGGACCATATTTCCCCTGCAGGCAACATCAAAAAAGATAGTCCTGCCGGACGATATTTACAGCAACAGGGGATTGATGCAAAAGACTTTAACTCTTATGGATCCCGCCGTGGCAACCATGAGGTGATGATGCGAGGCACCTTTGCCAATATCCGCATCAAAAACGAAATGCTGGGTGGGGAGGAAGGTGGCAATACTCTGCATATTCCAAGTGCAGAAAAACTCTCGATTTATGATGTGGCAATGCGCTATCAGGCAGAACAAACCCCACTCGTGATTATTGCCGGGAAAGAATATGGCACCGGTTCTTCACGTGACTGGGCGGCTAAAGGCACCAACCTATTGGGGGTGAAAGCAGTGATTGCTGAAAGTTTTGAGCGGATTCACCGTTCTAATCTGGTCGGCATGGGAGTGTTACCTTTACAGTTTGTGGAGGGTCAGAACCGGCAGATCTTGAACCTGACCGGGCATGAAACCCTATCAATTCTGGGATTATCGGATGATATTCATCCGCATCAAATGCTGGATGTAGAAGTGCAACATACCGATGGTACATATAGCCATTTTCAGGTGTTGTGTCGTATTGATACCTTGAATGAGGTGGAATACTTTAAGGCCGGTGGGATCTTGCACTATGTTTTACGCAATTTGCTCGCTTCCTAAATTGGATGATGAAAACCCGACACCGGCCACAATGCCGGCCAGTTAAGCAGTTTTACTGACTTATTTATGCGAAATGATTTTAATGACATTGCAAATTATGACCAAATTGAAAGAACTCTGCGAAACTTAGTTCAAGAAGGTGAGCTAATTAAAGTGGGTTATGGTATTTATACCAAAGTAAGAAAAAACCAAATGACCGGAAAAGTAATACCAGCCTGTCTAGAAGGCGCTGATGCAGCGATCTTCGAGGCATTAAAAAGATTTGATGTACAGATTACGTTGGGTAAGGCTACGGAAAATATTTATCTAGTCAACCCACCCAGATTCCAGTCTTTACTCAAATTAAAACCCTACATCGTTTTATACGCCAATTGTCTGTAGGTTGTAGCCAATTAATGCCTGATATAAAAACAGTTTGCAGATGTCGCTGATGCACTTGGTATTGGTGCAATTTCTATGTGTAGACAGGTAAGTGTCCGCCGAACCTGATATGATCCTCGAAAGTTAGACGGTTGATTAAGCAGCTTTAAGGACTGATTTCTATATACAAAGGGAGAGCCTTTTAATATCACCTTGATTCATCATATTGAAATACTGGTACTACAAAATAGCACTATTCATGTGATTGAACCGTACCGGGTTTGTCGGAGACTTTTTATTTAAGTTAGGCCACAAACTCAAAAGGTGACACATAATCTAACGCACTATGTAAACGTTCCTTATTGAACCAATCTACCCAGTATTAGTGTCGCAAGTTGTACATCTGCTAAACCTCGCCAATCTGCTTTTAAATATTCAATCACCTCTGTTTTGTATAAGTCATTCACAGTCTCAGCCAAAGCAATATCATATGAATCACCAGTCGTACCGACTGATGCTCGTAAATTTGCTGCCTCTAAACGATGACATTGTTGTCAAAATGTAGGGTATGGGGGCTCCCCTTAGGGGCATAACTTGTTGAATCCTAGGTTACTATTAAAAAATCAGAAAAAATAGGAGCTTATAGCTCCCATTTTTTGTTAGCTTTCCAAGTCCCTATGTTAATTTGAAGAATACTTCATCATAACGTTCGAATACAGCTATATTTTTTTGATTTCTACAATATCACTGGATTCAATGAGCGATTGGATATTACCAAATAAACTTTGAATATAATCAGACGCTATATGGATATCTAAATCCTCCCTGCTACGCCATTCTTCTAAGAAGAAATATCTACTCGAGTCATTTTCGCTAATATAAAGCTCATATTTCAAGCATCCTTCTTCGTGAAGCGTAGGCTCTATTACACTTTTTAAAAGCGCTTCTAACGTCTCTTTTTGATCTGACTTTGCCTTAAAGTTCGCAATTACTGAAATAGTCATTATTTCACCTTTAATTTGTTTTAGAAGTTTTCTAGTACAATTTTGCCTTTTGACTTACCTGATTCAAGTAACTTATGCGCCTTCTCCAAGTTTGCAGCGTTAATTTTGCCTAGATTTTGGTTGAGGGTACTTCTAATTTTTTGCTGGTCAACTAATTGAGCAACCTGTTGCAATAGATCACCTTGCTTTTCAATATCATCGGTTTCATACATTGAACGGGTGAACATCAGCTCCCAATGGATAGAAATAGATTTAGTCTTAAACGGCATAATATCAAATGTTTGTGGATCATCGATCAATCCAAGCTTGCCTTGTGGTGCAATCAGAGAAACTATTTGCTTGATATATGTTTCTGTATGATTTGTAGAGAATACGTATTTTGGTTTTTCAATGCCTAGTGTATCGATTTGTGCATTCAAATCTTTGCTATGATCAATGACATGGTCGGCACCCAGTGATTCAACCCAAGATTTCGTTTCTTCACGTGAAGCTGTTGCTATAACGGTCAGATTTGTTTTTGCTTTTAGGAGTTGGATAGCGATAGATCCTACACCGCCTGCACCACCAATAATTAGAATACTGCCAATTTCTGTTTCTGAAATTTGAAACCGATCAAACAGCATTTCCCATGCCGTTATTGCAGTTAATGGCAATGCTGCTGCTTCTGCATTAGATACTGTAATGGGTTTAAGACTGATAATTCGTTCATCGACTGCTTGAAACTCAGCATTACTACCATCTCGGGTTAAATCGCCAGCATACCAAACAGAATCTCCTACTTTAAATGAGGTAACTTTTGAGCCAACTTCGATAATTTCCCCAACGGCATCCCAACCTAAAATACGATTATTTGCTTCAGACGAATTTTTTCTCACTTTGGTATCAACTGGGTTCACAGAAATTGCCTGAACTTTTACCAGTACATCACGCTCCTTAAGCGTAGGCTTAGCTTTTTCAATATCTACCAATGAATTTTTAAAATCATCATGGTTATTTATAACATACGATACGGCTTTCATAGATTTGTCCTTAACTTTAAAAATATAGTAAAAATGGGAGCAAGGTGCTCCCATTTTTTGTTATTCAATTATTAGGGTCTGTTGACGTTTACTGTTCATAAT
>NZ_JWHB01000005.1:0-165871 GCF_000804305.1 Acinetobacter sp. YZS-X1-1
ATGAACAGTAAATGTCAACAGACCCTAGTTATCTATTAGATTACCTTGATTATTTAGAGAACTCATTCCTGTTCAGATGGATGGCAAAACAAGTTAACTCTTGGGCTGAATCAAAAATTACAGGCGAAAAAAAACCTCAAACAATGTTTGAGGTTTTTTCGAATATGGTGGCGAGACCCAGGATCGAACTGGGGACACACGGATTTTCAATCCGTTGCTCTACCAACTGAGCTATCACGCCGATGCGGTGTATTAAGCCGTATCTGGACACATTAGTCAATCGAAATTATGAAAAAAAAGATTGAGTGTCTGAATTTTGGCCTAAAAAAAATCCCTGATGGGATCAGGGATTGAAAACTTTAAAATCGTTTTGAATATGGTGGCGAGACCCAGGATCGAACTGGGGACACACGGATTTTCAATCCGTTGCTCTACCAACTGAGCTATCACGCCGATGTCGCGTATTAAACAGTTTCAGCTCTTAATCGTCAAGTACATAACGTATAAAAATCATCAAATGTTTACTTTTCCATCGATTTGCATATTTATACAGCAATATTTTCAATATTCTCAGCAAATACCTGACTAATAAAACAAATTGAATCCGGTATTTACAAAAAAGCAGCCTGAAGGCTGCTTGAAATTTATCTGTATTTAAATTTTTTCAAGATTTGCCAGACATCGGTGAATGGCCCCGCATCCCGGTACGAATGCTTTTACTCCTTTTTCCTCTTCCATGCGACATGCCTCACTCACCAGCCTTTCTGCAACCCCGCGTCCACGGTTGGCCGGATGCACCACAATATTTTCCAGGGTTCGGCTTTCGCCTTGTCCCGTGCACCAGATGGCGCCGATGATTTTGGTGTTAAATTCTGCGGTATAAAGTAAGGTATACTGTGCAAGGTTTTGCTCTAGATGTTCAATGGCATCTGCCCCATCACTAAATTCAGGGCTAGTGTCATACAGTCGCTCAAGCTGGCTGCGCACTTCGTCGTTTTCTAGAGAAGTATAAGCATGTACGGTAATAGGCATTGATAAACCCTCCTGAGCAATCTAATATGCGGTGACGTCGTCACGGCGAAAATATTTTCTACATCAATCATTTTGACGTATTTGAGGAACGTGTCTATGACAGATCGTATCAGTGAAGTGGTAAGAAATACCAACGAAACCAAAATTCGAGTTCGTTTGAACCTCGATGGTACTGGTCAAGGCACTTTAAATACTGGTATTCCATTTTTAGATCATATGATTGATCAAATCAAGCGACATGGTCTGTTTGATATTGATATTCATTGTGATGGAGATCTGGAAATTGATGACCATCATACCGTAGAAGACTGTGGTATTACCTTAGGTCAAGCGTTCGCTCAGGCTTTGGGTGATAAAAAAGGCTTACGTCGTTATGGACACTTCTATGCGCCGCTTGATGAATCTTTAAGCCGTGTTGTGGTGGATCTGTCTGGCCGTCCGGGTTTGTTTATGGACATTCCATTTACCCGCGCCATGATTGGCCGTTTTGATGTAGACCTGTTCTCTGAGTTTTTCCAGGGCTTTGTCAACCACTCGCTCATGACTGTACACATTGACAACCTGAAAGGTAAAAACAGTCACCACCAGATCGAAAGTGTATTTAAGGCATTTGCCCGTGCACTGCGTATGGCATGTGAAGTTGATCCACGTGCTGCGAATACTGTTGCTTCAACCAAAGGTACCTTGTAATGACCCGTATTGCCCTTCTTGACTATGGCATGGGAAACCTACACTCAGCAGCCAAAGCACTTGAACACGTCGGTGCAACGGTAGATGTGACCAATGATCCAAAACTGATTGCCCAAGCCGACAAAATCGTTTTTCCGGGTGTGGGTGCAATGCGTGACTGTATGCAAGGCATGCATGAAGCCGGAATTGATGAAGTCGTACGTAATGCCGTGTTCAACAAACCGGTATTGGCCATCTGTGTCGGCATGCAGGCCCTGATGCAACGTTCCGAAGAAAATGGCGGTGCGGATGCACTGGGCATTTTTGCAGGCGAAGTCAAACACTTCCCGGAAATGGCAGGTTTAAAAGTGCCGCATATGGGCTGGAACCAGGTACATCAGGCCGATCCAAGCCATCCAATGTGGAAAGATATTGCTCAGGATGCTCGTTTCTATTTCGTGCATAGCTACTATGTGGAACCACAAGATCCGAGCATTGTGGCAGCGACCTGTAACTACGGTATTGATTTCTGCACTGCCCTGCATAAAGACAACCTGTTTGCGACTCAGTTCCATCCGGAAAAGAGCCATACTGCAGGTCTGCAATTGCTGAAAAACTTTGTGGATTGGAATATCTAATCCAATACATTCAAAAAGCTCGCATCATGCGGGCTTTTTTATGGACTACAGTTTAAAATTTTATTTTTGAAAAATAATTCACATCCAAGCTTCCTTCTCTAAGGTATGCTCTATTCAACCTGAATATTCATCAATGGAAGATGCTTTAATCATGGATACCCAGCTTAACGATATTCTGCCGAGTAAAGAGGCAATAGCGACTTTTCCACCTTTTCAAAATATCGCGCCTGAAAATATTGTGGTGATTAACAGCATCCAGCAATGTGAAGCTCTACGCGAAGAACTTGAGCAGATCGCGGTTTTTGGTCTGGATACTGAGTCCAAACCGACCTTCAAAGTTGGTGAAGTTTCCACTGGTCCGCATCTGATTCAGCTGGCCACTCTGGAAAAGGCCTACCTGTTTCAGATGAATGCTGCCATTTGGGATTTTCTGAAACCGATTTTTGCCAATCGCGACCAGATCAAAGTCGGTTTTGGCCTGAAAAATGATGCGCATCTCTTCCGTAAAAGAGGCATTGAGCTAAACAGTGTGATTGAACTGTCAAAGTGCTTTGGTGCGTTCGGCATTAAAAATCCTCTTGGATTAAAAAATGCGATGGCTTTGCTATTTCAGGTGAATTTTCCTAAATCGAAACGGGTCACGACATCGAACTGGGCGAAAAAACATCTCAGTCAGGCACAGATTGAATATGCGGCTGCAGATGCCTATGCACCTTTACTGGTCTTTGAAGAATTGCTGCACCGTGGCTTGGGTCCCAAGGAAGTTCCCAATACTTCACTAAAATTGAAAATTCGCCCGCATTCAAAAATTTGAAGGAACAAAGGATAAGTTTTCTAGCGAAATATCATTTTGATATCAGGCTCCCTCAGGAGTATTGCAAAGAATAAAAAAAATTGAAGAATAAAATCCTGTTACTCCAGTATATCTTCAGACAGGTTTTCTTTTTTCATACCGTTTAAGAGTTAGAAATTTCGACTTTAT
Organism: Acinetobacter sp. YZS-X1-1; assembly: GCF_000804305.1. Lineage (NCBI taxonomy): Bacteria > Pseudomonadati > Pseudomonadota > Gammaproteobacteria > Moraxellales > Moraxellaceae > Acinetobacter > Acinetobacter sp. YZS-X1-1. Next base: position 3,322 of record NZ_JWHB01000005.1, read on the forward strand.
TTGCTAAGATGAACTCACTGAAATTCATTCTAAAGATTGAGCAAGGAGCGAAAGCATGCTGATCATCCCTGCAATTGACCTGAAAGATGGCAAATGTGTCCGTTTAAAACAAGGTCGTATGGAAGACGATACCGTATTTTCTGACGATCCGGTGGCAACAGCACAGCATTGGGTAAATGAAGGCGCTCGCCGCTTGCATTTAGTAGATTTAAATGGTGCTTTCGCAGGTACACCGATTCATAAGCCAGTGGTAGAAGCCATTGCCAAATCACAGCCAGAATTGCCTATCCAGATTGGTGGCGGGATCCGCTCACTGGAAACCATTGAGCATTATCTGGAAGCAGGTGTATCTTTTGTGATTATTGGTACAAAAGCAGTGCAAAATCCTGAATTTGTAGAAGAAGCATGCAAAAAATTTGCAGGCCACATTATTGTGGGTATCGATGCCATGAACGGCATGGTAGCCACTGATGGCTGGGCGAATGTGACTGATGTAAAAGCGACTGATCTGGCAAAACGTTTTGCGGATGCTGGCGTGTCTAGTATCGTTTATACCGATATTGCCCGTGATGGCATGATGCAGGGTGTCAACATCGAGCAAACCGTACATCTGGCACAATATTCAGGTCTGCCTGTGATTGCTTCAGGTGGCGTAACCAATATGGATGACGTGCGTAATCTGAAAGATCAGCCTGGTATTTTAGGTGCGATTACCGGTCGTGCGATCTATGAAGGCACTTTAAATCTGCGTGAAGCACAATTATTGCTGGATGAACAAGAAGCGCTATAATAGCATCTGCTGAAAAAGAGGTCTGTGGACCTCTTTTTTTATTGTTCAATTTTTTGACCCTCTCTCCCATGTCGACATCTGTTTCCCAAACACCCTCTACCTGGAGGACGAAAGTTCCTCAACTTGCTCTGATCCTGATTACCATCATCTGGGGTGGCAGTTTTATTACCGTACAATATGGTCTGAATTTTAGTAGTCCGGTGATCTTTGTCGGGTTACGCTTTGCAGCGGCGGCAATTGCCGTAACTGTGCTGTCCCTGAAGCACTTGAAAGGCATGACACTTAAAGAAGTGGCAGCGGGCGCCATCATCGGGGCGGTGATTGCGATCGGTTATGGAACCCAAACGGTAGGTTTGCAAACGATTAGCAGCAGTGAATCGGCCTTTCTAACTGCACTATATGTTCCATTGGTGCCCCTGCTACTCTGGCTGCTGTTCCGTAAGAAACCGCATTTCATGACCTGGGTCGGTGCCCTATTTGCCTTTCTTGGTCTGGTCTTTTTAACCGGTAATGGCTTTGGTGCCCTCCAGCTGAATTTTGGTCAGGCGCTGACTTTGCTCGGCTCGATTGCCATTGCGCTTGAGATTATTTTTATCAGTCATTTTGCTCCGAAGGTGAATACCCGGCGTGTCACCGTGCTACAACTCATTTTTGCCTCGCTATTTTGTTTTCTGATGGCACCGATACTGGGTGAATCTCAGTTACCTGACTTTCACTGGCATCTGGCAGGTATTTTGGTCGGTCTCGGTATTGCCAGTGCCTGTATTCAGCTGGTGATGAACTGGGCACAGGAAATGGTAGATCCTTCCCAAGCTGCAATTATTTATGCCGGTGAACCGATCTGGGCAAGTTTATTTGGACGTATGGCGGGAGAACGTTTGCCTGCGCTGGCACTTCTAGGCGGATTGATGGTGGTACTTGGGGTGATTGCCAGCGAATGGAAGCCAAAGTTTTTTAGAAAAGAAAAAATAGAAGAGTTGAAGGAAGATCTTTCCTAAGCTTATGAACTCCCCCTCTTAGAAAAGGGGGAGTTTTTTATCTAGAGAAATAAATATAGCTAATCTTATTTGGTATACATCGGTCGATTGTCATTCAGACGCATAATGCCGCGAATCGCGCGATAGACAATCCAGATCCAGGAAACAAAGACCACAACCAGACAGAAAGTAGATGCACCAAAAGCGACGCCTGCAAACAGGTCCGGATCTTCATGGGTAAAGAACAGGAATAGGAACGGCACAAAGGCTACAATATTCCAGAATAGATACCACCAGAAACTGCGGATTTGCCAGGTAAAGTGGCTTTCAAAAATCGAGCCTCGTACATCCGAGCGCTTCACATAGTTAATAATCAGTGCAATCACTGCCAGCAAGCCACCACTAAAAATGGCCACGATATATAAGATATAAAGAATCAGGGTTAGCGTGCGATTTGAGTCTTTATCAATTGAATAGTTCATCTACGCTCCTGTGATTGTTTCTAGATATTCAGGCTGTTAAAGGGAGAAATCAGCCATATAATCAAAATGATGTTAAAAGCTATAGTACAAAAATAAATTTGCCGGAAGGGTTGTTTTTGTGTTTTATGACGTAATTTTTGCTGTGCCAGCCAGGCTGCCGGCCATCCTCCTAGAAAAGCTACCAAATGCAGGGTGTTTTCAGGAATACGGCGATTGCCCAGTTGTGCCGCTTCCTTATCCTGGGCATATAGCCAGTAACTGAGAACATTCATCAGGCTCACCAGTAACAGGATCATTCCACTCAACAATCCGGCTAAACTGAGTCCCGCCAGTACCAAAATATAGGCCACAGAAGCAACCTGCATCGGCTGTAGTTTTTCTGGCTGGCTTCGGCCTGATGTTTTAGTTTTTGTTTTTGCCGTTTTGGTTTGTGATGCTTTCAGGTACATAACCTGCTGGGCACGATAACGTCCCTGCTCATCTAGAATCACCAGATAATCTAGCGCACAACCAACAATTGGCCGTGGACCGGGACGGGCAAAATCTTTGATATGCAAAAACACGCGATCTTTGGCCGGATCATTGGGCTGAATAAAGCCATAGCCTTTGTCATCAAACCATTCTACCAAACGTCCCTGATCGCGCATTTTGCCTGTTCCTGTTTATTTTTAATTTAAGCTGTCACAAATTTTAAACGTTCAATCAGCATGTTACGCATCTCTTCCGGATTTTTTTGCAGAATATCTTCACCGGTGCGGCCTTCAGCCGCATTTTTCTGTGCCACCTGTAAACGCATCATCCAGAAACGGCCCGCAGCCATTGCCAGGTAAAGCTCCAGACATGATTTTTCATCCTCAGTCAATGGACGCACAGTTTCATAGGCTTTTAAAAAGGCATTGGCCTTTTCTTCATTTAAAGTAACTTCCGGATAATTGGTACAGAAGTCATTTAAAGTAATTGCAATATCAAACAGGAATTCATCTTTATTCAGCTCGTAAAAGTCCAGAATACCTTTCAGTTGGTCACCCTCAAACAGGGTATTGTCACGGAACAGATCCGAATGGATAAAGCCACGTGGACGATCCGGATATACTGCGGTTAAAGCTTCATACAGGCCCAGAAGTTTACCCAGTAAGACTTTATCTGCTGCGTTCAGACTCGGTTTAATTTCCTGTGCTACGTTATACCAGTAGGCATGGTCACGGACAAAGGCGCGCTCAAGTTTAAAATCTTTCAGTGCGACATGCATTTTGGCCTGAGCAATGGCAATCGCTTCCGCCTGCGCAACGGTAGATGGCATCGGATGCTCGCCCATCATGCGTGGTGCAATTTGTGCCGGCTTATTTTTTAGCGTATGAATGGCTTTGCCTGAATGGGATAAAGGCACCGGTACGGCCAGACCTGCCTGCCCCAGATGCTGCAAGACCGGCACCAGTTCTCCAGCGGCCTGTTCATCCATATCTTCAAAAACGGTCAGCACATATTGCTGGTTTTCGCAGACCAGAAAATAGTTTGTATTCTGGATACCTCCTTGAATGGGAATCAGATCAATCACCTCAAGTCCATAAGGTGCTGCGAAATCCTGAACTTCCTTTAAAGTCAAAGTGGTATAAACCGACATAGAAAACCTGCGAAAAAACTTACATATTTTTGCTAGAATACCGTTTCCATCTACCAAGGTGTAGCGCTTGCGTGGGTGAGTTTCATAATCGGCTGTAATAATTGGAAAAATTTATGCTAGCTAAACGTATTATTCCTTGTCTGGACGTCGACAACGGTCGCGTAGTCAAGGGTGTTCAGTTCCTTGATATTCGTGATGCGGGTGACCCGGTAGAAGTGGCACGCCGTTATAATGAACAAGGTGCCGATGAAATTACTTTCCTTGATATTACCGCTACACATCATGGACGCGACACCACTTACCGTACCGTTGAGCGTATGGCTGAATCTGTATTCGTACCGCTTACCGTAGGCGGTGGCGTGCGTAAAGTCGAAGATATTCGTCTACTATTAAATGCAGGTGCGGATAAAGTCAGCATCAACTCGGCAGCCGTCTTCAACCCTGAGTTTGTACAGGAAGCCTCACAGCGTTTTGGCGCGCAATGTATCGTGGTAGCGATTGATGCCAAAAAAACTGGTGAGAATAAATGGGAAATCTTTACCCACGGCGGACGCAAACCGACCGGCATTGATGCCCTGGAATGGGCAGAAAAAATGGCCAGCTACGGCGCAGGCGAACTGTTAATTACCTCTATGGATGCCGATGGCACCAAAGCAGGTTATGACATTCCACTCATGCGTGCTATCAATGACCGCGTCACTGTACCGACGATTGCTTCTGGTGGCGTAGGCAACTTGCAGCATCTGGCTGACGGGATTATCCATGGTGGTGCCGATGCAGTACTTGCCGCCTCTATTTTCCACTTTGGCCAGCATACCATTCCTGAAGCCAAGGCTTATCTAGCTGCTCAAGGTATTGAAATGCGTCTCTAAACAATCACCTTCAAATGAAAAAGAGCGTGAATATCACGCTCTTTTTTTATGGATTATTCTTAGAAATCATTTAAATTCTGGACAAAAAAAGGAGTCTTGCGACTCCCTATAAAAACCAAGAAGAACTACAGCACTTGGTATCTTTGACATTTACAATATAACTCAATCTGTATGCAGGTTGATAAGACTTTCAATCATCAACAGACGCAAATATAGGTGAAATACTGAGCACAATATTGACAATATATGCAGAATTTATTGACAAATCACGACAGGGCTAACCAAAGTGAGAAATGGTTAACATTTTATGTGGCAGATTACTCGAATTTTAAGTTATTTAATCACGATCTTTAGCCCATTTAGCCGGGAAATAACGCTGGGTTAAGTGGGTTAAGCGCGTAGAGATCTGTTCGGGCAAGGCAATACCAAGGGGATTTTTTTCCTGTAAATCTGCTGAAGAAATCACCCGGGTTCCCATCAAATAATCAAACCAGGGCTTGGTTACACACCAGTTGGCATCTTGGTTACTGTTCATATGGTGATCATAATGCCAGGGAATTTTTTTTCTGGCCCATTCTGGTTGCAGATGTGCCCGCCGATGCATATAAAAATAATTGCCTGCACTATATAGCGTGGCCAAAAACATGCCTTTGGACAAGGGATAAAAAGCCAGCCCGAATACGCTCGCTGCGACGGCCAGTGAACCGATTTCATTACGGATTCGCCAGTTTTTCAAACCTTCAACATAGGCATAATCAGAAAATCTGGTCTTGCGAACTTCACGATGATGTTCCCAATGTGAGCGCATGCTGTCCGGCACTGGGCTATAACGCGTCTGCCCTGCTCGATGCGTACCATGCAGCACATATTTATGCGCAAACCATTCAAAGCCATTGGCTACGACCAGTCCTGCTAGAAAGCCTTTCCACATGATCTTTTCCTCCCTGTTTGTTTACACTATAGGTCAAACAAAGGGCTAGATATTGACCGATAATTTCAATATCATTGACAAAAAACGACAGAACAAAAGAATTAAAAAATGCACGTTCCCCAAGATTATGTCGGTTCGGTATATGGTGGTTTAGGACATTTGCTTTTGGACTATTACCAGCTCAAACAACTGGACATTCCCAAGAAATTGTTTGCGATCCAGAACCTGGAGCGTTTTGATTATATTCTCTGGCGTGATCTGCTCAGCCAGCTGGACCAGGAGTTGCAGCGGCCGGCACTCGGCCTGGAAATCGCGCAACTGGTGCAGGCCAAACATCTGGGTATTATTGGCTATCTGGCATTATCCAGTGAAACGCTGGGCGAAGCCTTTATGCGTTATCATGACTATCATCGCCTGATCTATGATGGCAGTCCTTTACAGGTCAGTCTGGATCGAGATTACCTGTCCATTTCCTGGAGCGAGATTCCGTTTAAAGTGAGTACGCAACTCACAGATGAGATTGCTATCGCGCTCATGACAGAATTTATTCGCTCAAGCATTCTTGACCAGCATCAACTGCATCTGCATGAAGTCCATTTTCAACATCCGGTCAATAAAAATATTGCGGTCTATGAACAGTATTTCCGCTGCAAAGTCCGTTTTGGTCAGGCCAGAAACCAGGTACTGATTCCTGTGAGTGAAATGTCTACGCCTTTAAAGAAAGGTGATCAGACCTTACAGAAATTACTGATGCAACAGGCAGAAGCGGTGCTGGAAAAACTCCCGAACTCCACCCAGATTGATCAACGCTTGCAACAGGCGATTCTGGTCGGTCTGCAGAAAAATATGTTCCAGATTGAGCATATTGCCAAACAGATGAATTTTTCTGTACGCCAGCTACAACGCTACCTGCAAAAACAGGGTCAGACCTATCAGCAGCGTATGCAGGAAATCCGCTGCATGATGGCCATGCAATATCTGAAAGATCCTCATCTGAGTTTGCAGGAAATCAGCATGCTGCTCGGCTATTCTGAACAGAGTGCATTTCAGCGTGCCTTCAAGCAGTGGACGGCTCAGACCCCACAACAATGGCGCTCAGAATATCTGGAAACCCAGGTGCAAGAAAAATTTCTGGACTATCCTGCTACCGCAGAGATTAATGTCCCATATCAGATTTAAAAATTTGAATAAAATAAAAAAGCTCCTCATCAAAGGAGCTTTTTCTATCAGGAATAGTGATTTAAGAAATTTCTATAAAAATGGATTTTCAATTTCATCTGCATCATTGCGTTCAATTTTTTCTGGCAGATCCGGTGTTTCTTCGAGTTGCTGCACAATATCATTTAACAGTGCCTGCAAAACTTTGGCCGCCTTGAGACCAGCCTGGTCTTTAGTAATTTGCAGATTGCCATACAGACTGACACGGTCCAGATCATTCTCAACTGTCAGATCATGAATCGCATACGATTCGGTTCCATTTTCAAATGCTTTAAACATTAATTTCTACTCTGTTTTATTATTTTTACTCACCTGTCTTCAGCATGCTACCTGAAGCCTGCTTTTTACAGCAAGCTCCTTTTCATTATTTCAGCAGCTGCAAGATGTATTGCAGTAAAGCCTCAATCAGCTGTTTAACAATCGTATCCTGGGTATCATGATCGATCCCGTTCTTATTAACTGATGAGCTGGTATTGCTTGTACTGGCCGAACTTGAGGCCGACGGTTTGAACTCACGCTGTAGTTTTTCCAGATCTTCTTTAGGTACGTCTTCAGCACACTGGCTTTCTGCATCCCAGTTGGAATAGGCAATTTTCTGGTTGGCCTTCACAGCATTTGCAGTTAACGGCAGATGATAGGTATTGCGTTTCTGTTCTTCAGTTAACTGAGGAAACAGGTTAATGCCAAGCTGCTCTTCCAGATAGCAGACACTGACAATGCGAACCTTGAGCGAATTATCATTAGGTGCATAGTAGGCACCAATGGCACCAGTTTTCGGCATGTAGATCGCTTTGTACACGGCAGTCGGTACAATCACACCCTTACCAATAGTTTTCAGTTTTTTGGCAGCAAAGACTGGTCCAGTCACTACATATACGTCCTGCTTCTGCTTGGTCACAATTGCACGGGTCGCTTCTTCCAGCTCACGCCAAACCTGCTGATTGTTCTTTGGTGCCTGCGGGACCATATTGGCCAGAGAGAAACTATCAGACTGTGCAGCTTTATTTGGCATATCCGCATTTGGTGCCATATGACCACGGTCATAGCCGGAACCCCGGTAGTCAGCCAAAGTCGCACGATGAGCAGCATTTAGTCGTGTTTCTTCATGGAAGTTGTCTTCACGTGGAATTTTCTGGCTTAGACGCTTCGGTGTTAAAGCCTCCGCCACCCACAGTGGCGTTTTGGATACCCCAGAATAACCCACATTAAAGCCATTAAAACACAGTGAATAACTGTCTTTTTTCAGGCTGTCTTTCATTAAGTAAGGCGGGATGTCCCGGTAAAACTGTTCCAGACAGCTCGAATTCGATGTAGAAGGCAGAGAAATCCACTGACTGATTTTTTCCTGGCCAAACGCAATCGCAAAACTCCCGGAAGCGACCATTGCCAGGATCACTTTCACGCTATTTTCATTAAAAAACTGAAAAACTGAATTCTTCGACTTACGCTGCTTCTTTGCCATGCTACACGTGCTTTTAAGATCAAAATCGGGGATTTTGCGAGCTTAACAAGCCATGTATATGAAGTATATCTTACCCTCTTTATTTGCCTAATAATTACACAATCCACCCCTATATTCTTAAATCTTGTAACAAAGTGTCGTTTTTTTAGTGAGCTTTCAGCGCGGTTTTTTAACCTTTAAGTAGCTTTGATTGTGACCTCTTCTTGAGTGTGCAAAGCTATTTGACTACTCAAATTACGTACAATTATTAGCAATGGAGTTAATTTATGAATTCCAAACTATCTAAGTTATTAGGTCTCGGAATATTTACAAGTGTGATCAGTGCCGGCGCATTCGCTGAGCCTCCTGTACAAGCGGGTGAAACACTTGAAAGCTTGTCTAAAGCTAAAATTAGTACCACTGTAAATGGTCAGCAAGCCTCACTGGAAAGCCTGGTGAATTCTGGACAGATCCGTCTGGTAAACCAGCCAATGTCTGCACCCGCTCAGCCAGGCCAGCAGCCACAACAATCAATGCCAAATCAGCCAATGCCAACACCAGGCATGCCTGATGCACCTGTTGCACAACCAGAAATGCCGGATACCAATCCAGCTCCAGCCAATCTTGAGTCTGAACCAGCAGCGCCTGCTACAGAACAGGAAATGACCATGGGTGAAGCTGTAGAGCAACCAGCTCTTGAAGAACAGCAAGCTGCTGCACCTGAAGCAGCTGCGATGACTGAGCAAACTGAAATTGCGGTAGACGCTGAAGCCGATCCTGCAGTAGATGCACCTTTAAACGCAGCCCCTGAAATGCCGGCTGAGACAGAAGCAACAGAACAATAATTTGTTATAAAGCTTTCTAAATTCTCTCCCCTAAAAAACCAGAGCCTAGCTCTGGTTTTTTATTTTTACATCTCGATCTGACTACCCAGTTCAACCACCCGGTTGGTCGGAATCTGGTAGAAGTCGCTGACCGGACTGGTATTACGCTGCATGGAAACAAACAGTTTTTCCCGCCAGGGTGCCATTCCCTCTCCCACCGTATGCATAATCCGTTCCCGGGAGATAAAGAAACTAATCTGCATCAGGTCATATTCAAAGCCCCATTCTGCATACGCATGCTGCAATGCTTCCGGAATATTGGGCTGATCCTTAAACCCGTAATACATTGTCACTCGATAAAAATGCTCACTGAGTTTTTCCAGTTTAATCCGTTCTTCATCGCCTACAAAAGGAATATCCCGGGTAATAACCGTCACTAGAATATTGCGCTCATGTAGCACCTTGTTGTGCTTGATATTGTGCAACATGGCATGCGGCACAATGGTCGGGGTTCCGGTCAGGAAAATCGCTTCACCCGGCACAAACTTGGTGCCTCCTCCAATTGAAATACTCTTAATAAACAGGTCAATTGGTAGCGCATCTTTTTCCAGACGGTTCAGGACCAGTGCACGACCATCTTTCCAGGTCATCAGAATCGTAAATAATGCCGCCCCGAGCAGGATCGGCACCCAGCCACCTGAGGCAATTTTTAAAGACGTTGAGGCTACAAAAACCAGATCCAGCATCAGGAATGGTGTGGCAAATAACACTACTTTCCAGATTGGCCAGCGCCAGAAACCATAAGCCAGAATGCTGATTAAAATGGTGCCACAGAGCATGGTCATAGTGACTGCGACCCCATAAGCACTTGCTAAGCGGGCGCTATTTTCAAAGAGTAAAATCAGAATCACCACGGAAATAAACAGCATCCAGTTAATGAAGGGTAGATAAATCTGACCCCGCTCTTCGGCTGAGGTATGTTTTACGCTCAGGCGTGGCAAATAACGCAGTTGAATGGCCTGATTCACCATGGAGAAGACCCCGGTAATCACCGCCTGTGAGGCAATCACAGCAGCTGCCGTTGCCAAACCAATCATTGGATATAGGCTCCATTCCGGAAGCAGCATATAGAAAGGATTTTCCAGTGCTTCAGGACGGCGCAGCAACAACGCGCCCTGCCCAGCATAATTTAGTAACAGACAGGGCAACACAATAATAAACCAGGCCAGACGAATCGGCAGGCGACCAAAATGCCCCATATCGGCATAAATGGCTTCACCACCAGTCATGGTCAGAATCACGGCGCCCATGGTCAAGAAGGCTACAAAAGGCTGATCGACCACAAAATGATAGGCCCAGTATGGATTCACCATGGCCAGTACTGTCGGGGTCTGGATAATACTCCACAAACCGAAACCACCAATTGACAGGAACCACAGTAAAGTCAACGGACCAAAAAATTTGCCCATGGTTCCAGTGCCATGACGTTGTACCAGAAAGAGTCCCGCAATAATCCCGATCGATAAAGGCTCTAACCATTGATTAAACACAGGTGTGGCTATACTCAGCCCTTCAACCGCAGATAACACAGAAATTGCCGGGGTAATGATCCCGTCACCAAAAAACAGCGATGCCCCAATAAAGCCGAGCGCAATCAGGTAAATTTTCTTGTCATCAGAAATGCGTGTGGTTCGCAAATTGAGAGCTAGTAAGGACATGATTCCGCCCTCACCGTTGTTATCGGCACGCATGATAATGGTGACGTATTTAAAGCTCACCGTCAGCATGATGCACCAGAAGATCAAGGACAAAATGCCCAACACCGAAGCTTCACTAATGGCAAGGTGCGACGTCAGAAAACATTGGCGTAGTGCATACAATGGACTGGTTCCAATATCTCCAAAAACAACCCCAAGCGCAGCCAGCGTAATTACCGGGAGAGCTGCTTTCTGTGCAGTGCTTTGCATATATCGTCTTCGTTTTTAACAAGCATTTTCGCGAATCATAACACTGCGCTCAAAGTTTTTCCGCAAATCAATTGTTTCAAGCTTGGCAGACTGGCTTTTTTTCTATATCATCCACGGCCATGGTGAGGTGTCCGAGTGGCTGAAGGAGCACGCCTGGAAAGTGTGTATACGTTTATAGCGTATCGAGGGTTCGAATCCCTCTCTCACCGCCAAGATTCATAATCATGTAGCCACATGATGTCTCAAAAGGTTTAAATCTAAAGGGTTTAAGCCTTTTTTTGTTGCCGAAATTATTAGGGAATGGATTAAAAATAAAAGAATAACTATACAAGTTACATAAATGATGCCGGATGGCTGTTGAATGACACTGAGGAATATTCGAGCATGATCCTATCTTGGTAAAAAATGATGGATCGCTATGAAAGATGATGAAAAACCCCTAAATTTTGATGATGATAATGAGCCTCTGGATTTCGAAGATGAGGAGTTCACTGACGATAAAAAAGAGGATGAAATGTACAATCCGATCACCAAAGATGGATCAAGTGTAGATCCTGCGGATGATGGCACACGTCATCTTCGTCCTGAAGATGGTGATCCGCTAGAAGTCGAGCCTTAAGCCCTAGCCCAATTTTATATTGGGCTTTTTTTATAGTCTAAAACCTTAAAAGTGAGCATCTTGGACAGATGAATTGAAAAAGGATAATTCATTTTACTGGTTATTTTTGAGATGAGTATTGCTTGCCTTTTCTTTTGATAGATTTAAAGATGTAAGGATATAGGTTGAGATATATTGAAATAAATTCTCTGGATAAAACCATGATATATCCATTTTTATTAATTTCTTAACTTTATGTTCTTCTTTTAGTTTATTTATATGATGGAGACAAAAACTGGCATAAAAATAGCTTAATTTAATTGTCATCATCGCTATGTTATGGTGGAATCAAAACAGGATAAAAGGAGAATAAAAACCTAAAGATAGAAAACGTTATTGCTTGAGTCTTCCTTATTTGGGTTAGAAAAAAGTGGAAACACTGCTATTCGGAGAGTGGACATGAATAACAGCGCAAACTACATGAAACAGATAAAAAATGCCAAACGCGGTGGTTATACCCCGACCATTGCCAAAGACGTCAACAAACATAAGATTCAAAAAGCCCTAAAATTAATTGAACAGTGGAGAAGTCTCGCTCAAGAACTCAAACCTCAAATGCAGTTTGATATGGCCTTTACTTTAGAGGAATGCGCACAAGACCTGGATCGGATACTCAAAAGCAGATAATTCCCTTTTAACTCACTCATAATAGATTTTAAATATCAGCCCTTTACCCTTGCCCATATCCCTGATGTGGGCAATCTTATGATTTAAATGTTATGCCTGAGTGCAGATGATTCAATGATCAGCAATAAAAAATTGGTTATAAGATTGAACGGTTATTTTTTGGCTTGCGCCCTTAAGAAAAATCTGTAAAATGCACTCCACAACGCCGGCATAGCTCAGTTGGTAGAGCAACTGACTTGTAATCAGTAGGTCCACAGTTCGAATCCGTGTGCCGGCACCATTTTCTTAGCCTCGCTTTTTAGTGAGGCTTTGATGTTTCTAGGCTTGGCATTTTTATATAGCTGTTTTTTGCCTTGAATACTCAGATCGCCTGTGCCGTCACCTGCACATATCGCACGATCCCATCCTGATATAACTTCTGGCAAAGCTTTGCCGTCATCCGGATTTTAAACTGATCCAGTCTTTTGCCTTTTTGTTTCAATTTCTTTGAATTTAAATTCTGATTTACATAATCAGCAAAACCTGAAAATACCGCTTCGGACAGATCTTCAATCTGAATATTCTTAAATTCAAAATTTTCCAGACAATGATAAAGCTCATTTTCCGACATCAGGTTTTTTAAATCGACATCGGCGGATTTCAGCAGAAACTGATATTTATGCTTTTGCAGCGCATTCAAGCTGTTCCATTTTTCCGACAAGATCAGATGATGAAAACCAATCCGTGCATTGGTGTTCAAAACACTGCGTACCTGTTCGAGAAGTTCGGGAACGGGGCTATGATAGGCAGCATCCAGACACAACACCACATCAAAGCGCTGGGAAAAATGTATGTCTTTTAAACGCAGGAAAGAAGCCGGATAGATGGCATTGAGATCAGGTAAATGCTGCTGGATATTTGCCACACAAGCTGGCTGAAGTTCCACACCGGCCAGATATTGCACTTGATAGCGTTGCTGCCAGTGCAACAGGCTGGCACCCTGGCCACAGCCCAGATCCAGCAATTTATCTTTTGAATTTAAACCGACCGTTTCTGCCAAACGGTCGGCCAAAGTTCGACAGGCAGCTACATAATCCTGCTGCCCTGCCCGCCAATAACCCAGATTGCTCCAGGGCAACTGCGACTGGTCTCCCAGCAAAGATGCATCAATTGCATATTTGTGTTGAGGAAGACGCTGACGAAGTGCCTGAAACCATTGCATCAATCAATAACCGAGTTGGGGTGCTACCTCGATCTTAGGTTTAAGTCCTTCAAATGGCAACGGTGCCCCCATAATTGCAGCAATTTTCATGGCAGATGTCACTGCAGATTCCAGAATTGGCAAACCATCCGAAGACCATGAACCACAGTAGAACACTTTACGGTTCATTTCCAGATGGCGATGCTGTAATTCCTTATTGAGAGCGATGGTATTGGCATCTACTACCGCACGGGTCAAGGTCACTGAGGAAATCACTTTTTTCGGATCGATCTCAGTCACAGGACGCCAGGTCTGAAATACCGGTGATTTACCCACCAGACTCGGTTCAACCGCATTCAGCCAAACTGTAAATTGCTGACGGGTAAATTTACGATCCATCATATAGCTGAGTACAGCCCAGTCCTTACGCTTTGGAGGCATCACGCTGCTATCACGGTGAATAACCAATTCACCCTGTTCAAATTTGAATTTCTTTAACAGCTCGATATCACGGCCAAACTGCTCATGATCCAGGAATTCGTCAATATGATTGGTCGGTGTCGCCACCACCACGCGATCGAAGGTTTTCGACAGACCGGCTGCATTTTCTACCAGTACTTTTTCACCCTGCTCTTTTACCGAAACGATCGGTGCACCACTTTCAATGTGAATACCTTCAATCAGCTTGTCTACCAAAGCCGGAGTACCGCCCTGCATACGCAGCAAGGCATCACCATCCGTTAGCTGACGCAGAAAAATCAATAGCGGTTTGGCTGGCCATTCACCAATGGTTTTTGGGTTACAGGTACAAATGGTATACAGCACCGGCATCACCGCACCATGCCAGAACACTTCTTCAATCTCATTACGATTGATAAATTCTGCCAGGCTGATGTCCTGATTTTTAGATTTAAAGAATTTTGCCAAAGCTGTTTTAAGCTGCAGCAAACCTTTGACCAGACGCCAGCCATATTGCTGGATGCCTTTGCGGTTATTGATAATCGGAATATTACCAATCTTGCTACGTGACGTGGTTAGCCAGGTTTCTACCCGGTCTTCAAACAGCCAGCTACAGGCCATATAGGTACGTACCGGGTAAGTTTTAATGCCCAGATGAGTCGCCAGACTTAAGGTATTTTTCCACAGATAAGGATTCATCACACGTAAAGGTGCGTCAATGAGGCCTCCTTCAAATTCGAGACTATGACTGTCCATGCCGCGACCTTGAAGTGCTTCAAAAATAGTAATGCGATGTCCTGCGTCCTGAAGAATTCTGGCAGTAGCCAGTCCAGCCATGCCACTACCAATTACTGCGATATCCAATCTGATCATCCGTCATTGAAAAACTAAAAGAAATTATGAACCATGCTTTTGGCAAATAGGTTATTAAAATCTTCCAGAATACTTTTTTTTCGTAATTCTAGGTTAACGCAACTTTACAAATAAATTACATTTTTTGAATAGCAAAAAAACGTCTTTATATATAGTGACTTAAACCCTCATAATATTTAAATATTTCAAAATAAATCTTTAAAAAACAAATGACTTAATTAACCGATTTTTTAATCATCGGTTTACAAAGACTGGAAAATACCCTATAATATGCAGCACAAGAAAGAGATAAATTCATAGAGATAAACAAAATGAATTTATCCCAGAAACTCGTAAAAACGACAAGAAATTCCAGCGCATTAGAAAAAAAGCCTCTGCTTGTGCAGAGGCTTCTTTGTTTTAAGGCTGTCTGTATTATTCGGCCTGTACCGCGATTTCACCAAATTTACCCTGATTAAAATCTTGAAATGCCTGAATAATTTCTTCCTTGGTATTCATCACAAATGGGCCATAGCCTTGGATTGGTTCATTCAACGGCTCACCGGTCAAGAGTAAAAATTTAGTATCCTGATAAGCCTGTAGCTGAATTTCAGGATTATCATCACGCGCAAACATGACAATAGAGTTATCCAGTACTTTTTGACTGCCATTTACCACCAGCTCACCCGCCAGTACAACCAGCAAAGCATTATGTCCGAGAGGTACATCTAAGGTTGTTTCATACTCTGCTTTTAGCTCGCCGTCCCAGACATTTACCGGACTAAAGGTATGCGCAGAGCCATAATGACCTCCGAATTCTCCGGCAATCACCCGAATATGTCCTGCACCTTCATCCATTTCAATCCGTGGAATCTCGGCTGCAGTAATGGCCTGATAACGTGGCGCGGTCATTTTGTCTTTGGCTGGCAAGTTGACCCAGAGTTGAACCATTTCAAACAGACCGCCATTTTGAGCAAAATCTGGGGAATGAAATTCTTCATGCACCACCCCGGCACCCGCTGTCATCCACTGCACATCACCAGTCTGAATCGTACCGCCACCGCCACTGGAGTCCTGGTGGGTCACTGCCCCCTGATAGGCCAAGGTTACAGTTTCAAAGCCACGATGCGGATGTGAACCTACGCCATGCTGCTCAGTAGTTGATGCAAAGTGATACGGCGCTGCATAATCTAGCAACAAAAATGGACTAATAGCCTGCCCCAGACGATCATAAGAAAATAGGTTTTTCACCGGGAAGCCGTCACCGACCCAGTGCATGTTTTGATTACGGTAAATACCAATGACTTTTTTCATCTTTTACTCCTATACGCAATAGGATGAACATGTAGCCATTTTAAGCTTGATCAGCAGTCATCAATACCGTACTTCTAGAATGCAGTATTTCAATTATAAGACGATTCGACTCTTAGATTTCTGTGTAGCTACTTATAACTTTAGCTTTGCTCATAAGACGTTAATTTAAGTAGTCATGAGCAGTAGACAATAAAAAACCCAGCGCTGAGAGCTGGGTTTTTTCAACTTCGATAACGTGTTATCGAATTAGATTTTACCGACCAGGTCGATTGAAGGAGCAAGAGTCGCTTCACCTTCTTTCCATTTTGCAGGACATACTTCACCTGGGTGAGCGTGTACATATTGAGCCGCTTTTACTTTACGAAGCAGTTCTTGCGCGTCACGACCGATACCACCCGCGTTGATTTCAACGATCTGGATTTTACCGTCTGGATCGATCACGAAAGTACCACGATCCGCCAGACCATCAGCTTCAATCAGCACTTCAAAGTTTTTCGCCAAAGTCCAGGTTGGATCGCCGATCATTGGGTACTGGATTTTACCAATCACGTCAGACGTATCATGCCAAGCTTTGTGTGTGAAGTGTGTGTCTGTAGATACTGAATAGATTTCTACGCCCAGTTTCTGGAATTCAGCATACTGATCAGCAAGATCGCCTAATTCTGTTGGACAAACAAATGTGAAGTCAGCAGGATAGAAGAATACTACAGACCATTTACCTTTCATGTTCTGTTCAGACACTTCAATAAATTGACCATTGTGGTAAGCAGTTGCATTGAATGGCTTAACTTCAGTATTGATTAAACTCATAAGTCTATTCCTATCTATTCGTGAAAGTGTGTGTTCATTTGATGTAGTTAAGAATACGCAAAAACCACCAATAGGTAAAACCGTAACTTTTCATAAAAACTATCGGTTTTTTAGATTTATAATTCCTTGTATTTTTATCTTTCTAATTTGTTTAATCGATTTTGGCGAATTCACTTTCTTGAAAATGCTGTATAGATTTCCAAGCCGATTTTGCTAAGGCTGCTGCATAATGTTTGGGAGAGGTTTGAACTCGGCCAGATAACCAGCTCCGGCAATAACTTTCAGTGGGTCCAATGATCAGTGACATAAGCAGTTCCAAGGGAACAGCTTGTAATTGATTGGTATCTATCTGTTGAGCCAACCATTGTTTTAAGTCTTGATTGCGCTGCTGATTCGACTGCTGTAACTCCTTTTTGAAGTCACTGCTTTGAACTGTATGATGCGCAGCATAAAGAAAGCGGGCAAAATCAGGATACGCTACGACCCAATCGATATAACTCTGAATCACCGCCTGTATGCCTTGTTCAATACCCTGAACTTGCGACAAAGCCTGTAAACGCTGCTTCGACTGATCTGTAAGTGCTGCAATATACAGTGCTGCAATGATCCCTTCCTTGTTTTTAAAATGATGGTAGATCGCCCCAATACTGGTATCGGCCTGATCACGGATCATTTCAATCGTAGTCGCAGCAATGCCTGTGCGCAGAAATTCTGTCAATGCGCATTCCAGAATCTGACGTTTGAGTAAAGCCCGTCTTCCCTTAAAAATTCTTTCCAGCAATTCCATGTTTTGCATCTTTAATATTTAAATCCTCTCTATTTTTAAAAGCAGGCTGACAGCCTGATGTCTGGTTTTTGTCAGATGCGCCAATACAGAATAATATTCTGTATGAGAATATTATTCTGATTAAAAATAATATACAGGAAGTTATAGATGAGCCAAGCCCTAAAAATCTGGAAAAGCCTAGAAAATAAGCCAGCCGGTAAATATCTTTTTTCTAAATTACTTTGTCTAAAAGCACCTTATTTCGGCAGCATTTCTCCACTGTTTGAAGATTTAAAGCCTGGATATTGTGCAGTGAACATCAAGAAACATCGTGCCGTGCTGAATCATTTAGGCACTGTACACGCGATTGCCATGTGCAATATGGCTGAACTGGCAGGCGGCACCATGACCGATGCAACCGTTCCGAAAACTCATCGCTGGATTCCCAAGGGTATGCAGGTCGAATATGTCAAAAAAGCTACTACTGACCTAGTTGCGATTGCGACACCCGCCGAGCCTAACTTTATATGGAAGGAAGGCAGCGATTATCTGGTCAATGTAGAAATTAAAGATACTGCAGAAGAAGTCGTGTTTCGGGCAGTGATCACCATGTGGGTGTCCGTGAAAAAATAGAAGAACCTCGATATGAAAACCCGCCATTTGGCGGGTTTTGATGATGATTTGCCTTTCTAATGTCGGGATTAAAAAGGAAGATCATCATCCAGATCAGCTGCAGGTGCTGCTACTGGAGCAGGTGCAGACTTCGGCGCATAACCACCCTGGTTATTTTGGTTATTATTGCCATAACCACTGCCCTGATTATTGTTAAAACCGCCTTGCTGAGGCGCTGAGCCATAACCACCTTGCGGATTATTGCCATAACCGCCACCCTGGTTATTGTTATTAAAACGTGGCTGGTTAAAACCGTTATCGCCCTGCTCGCCTTGTGGACGACCAGAATCCAGCATTTGCATTTGCTCACCACGGATTTCCGTTGTGTAGCGTTCTTGACCGCTTTGATCTGTCCATTGACGGGTACGTAATGAACCTTCGATATAAACTTTAGAACCTTTGCGCAGATATTGCTGTGCAATTTCACCTAAACGGTTATGCAGCACAATACGGTGCCATTCGGTTTGCTCTTTACGTTCGCCCGTATTTTTATCAGTCCATGAATCGCTGGTTGCGATAGAGAATTGAGTGAGAGAACCACCATTTGGGAAAGTTTTGGTCTCAGGATCTCGACCTAAAGTACCAACTAAAATGACCTTATTAACACCACGCATCAGACGTACACTTCCTATTTATTTCTATATTTTACTTTATAAGAGTTATGTTTAAATGGCTACCTCTTTACCTAACAAGTGCGTTAATTGTTGTCGCGAAACATCATCAACCTGCTGTTTATCGACCTTGACAAAGGCGACTTGCTGTTCAGACATGACCACAACCTCTTCAATACCACGAATCGCCAAAAGTTGAGAAGTCCATTCATCTGTTTGTTTACTCTCTGGCAGACGAAGCACGAGCGATGAAAGATAGCGTGGTTGAGCCAACCCAAAACTCATGAGCAGCCAAATTATAGCAATTGCCGATAAAATACTCCAACCGAGCGAAGTGTTGTTGAGTAACAACAATTGTCCACCGATAATCCCGCCAAAGAATGCGCCCAGGAACTGACTACTGGCATTCACGCCCATCGCAGTGGCTTTGGATTGAATCGGTGCTGCCTTAGATAGCCAAGAAGGCAGTAAAGCTTCCATGACGTTAAAGGCAATAAAGAACAGCCCTAATCCACCGATCAGCACATATTTGGATTCAAAGCCAAAAATCATGATCAACAGACCCAGAATAATCCCGCCAATCGCTGTCAGGAAAATGCTGCGCATCTTGCGGTATTTCTCTGCCAGTACAATGCTCGGAAAAGCAAAGAATAGACTGACGACCAGCAGCGGCAGATAAACCCAACCATGGCTCGATAATGGCAGTTCAGCAACTTCAATCAGTTGCGATGGCACATAAATAAACATCGCTGTAAGCAGCAAATGCAGGGTAAATACTGAAATATGCAGACGGTTCAGATCCCCCATTTTCAAGACCTGTTTCAGCTGCTCCAGATAACCTTGCTGAAAATTTTTATGATGACGGGTAACTTTAGGAACCATCAATAGCATCGCAATCGCAGCCAGTCCCATCACTGTGGTCACCCAGAACAGACCGGAAATGCCGACCAATCCTGTCACCCATGGCCCCATGGTAAAGGCCACCACAAAGGACAGGCCGATACTCATGCCCATTACCGCCATGGCTTTCATGCGGTTTTCTTCACGGGTCACATCGGCCAGTAAGGCCATTACCACTGCTGAAACTGCCCCGCCACCGGCAATCGCACGACCGATGATCACGCCATAAATGGTGTCAGACATCGCAGCAATCGCGCCACCTAGAGCGAATAACAACAAGCCCAAAACCACCAGAGGCTTACGGCTATAGCGGTCCGCAATCAGGCTAAACGGAATCTGTAAAATGGCCTGCGTCAGACCATAAATACCCACCGCCAGACCAATCAGTGCAGGCGTAGCATATTCATATGACTGCCCTGCTACAGAGAATACAGGGATGATCATAAACAACCCCAGCATGCGCAGTGCGAAAATACTGCTCAGGGCAAAGGTCGAGCGACGTTCTAAGGCATTCATCATAAAGTCTGGCGATCGAGTTAGTTAATCTTGATGCGCAGATTATAGGCCATTCCGCTCAAAGGAATGCATGAATTTTATTTGAAATAAAGATGAGGACTATCTGAAAAATAAAAAAGCGTAGCCGGAGCTACGCTTCTCGTCAGCGATCACAGGACTATTTGCCTGCTTTTAATAACTGACGCTTGGTATATTGGATCGAAGCAATGACTGCCCAGATAATGAAAGCCACACCGATCAGACCAGTTACCACTTCAGGAATATGCACACCGGTACTGCTTGCCAGCATAATAAATGCCAGAGCACCAATCGCATAGTGCGCGCCATGTTCCAGATAGATATAAGCATCCAATGTGCCTTTATCGACTAAGTAAATGGTCATCGAACGCACGAACATCGCACCGATGGCCAAGCCTAACATGATGATTACCACGTCAGACGTAATCGCAAAGGCACCGATTACCCCGTCGAAACTGAAAGAGGCATCGAGTACTTCCAGGTAAAGGAAGCCACCAAAGCCGGCTTTTACGACGCCAGTCGGTACACCTTCAGCATCGTGACGAACGGCATTACCCTCTTCGTCTACTTCCGGTTCCCCGCCTAGCATATGGCTTAGGACCTGTACGCCGATATAAATCACGATCCCCCAGATCCCGGCCAGAATAACATCCAGACGTTTTGCTTCTTCAACCTGGAAATCCATGATTAATAAAGCAATCAGGGTAATAAAGACCGACATCGCCGGAACGTTCGCCAGATGCGCCAGACGGCGTTCCAGCATGCGGAACCAGTGGGTATCTTTTTCTTCATCCAGGAAGAAGTTCAGAAATACCAGCATCAGAAAGGCACCACCAAAGGCAGAAATCTCGGCATGATGTGCCATCAGTTTGGCCGAATATTCTTTTGGTGCATTTAAGGCGAGCTGCACCACTTCCATAAAGCCCATATCCGCAGTTACGGCCACAATGACCACCGGGAAAATCAGGCGCATCCCGAAAACTGCAACCAGAATCCCGACCGTCAGGAAAATCATTTTCCAGAAATGATCCCAACCGCGCAGGACGGATGCATTGACAACCGCGTTATCAAACGACAACGACACTTCCATAATCGCCAGAATAGCGGTGATGGTCAGTGCTGTGAACATGGTTTGCAGGCCCGCTTCCGGACCATGGGTAAATCCCCAATAAGCAGACAAACCAAGGCACACGATCGAAAATACGATTGAGAAACCAAAGTGTTTCAACATATATATCGACCTTAGATAAATTTCATTAAATGCATTTCTTTAAATGTAGAGAAATACTAAAACTCAAAGTTGTCCCAATTATGAAACTTTTGCCGCATAAACCAAAGCACTTCCTGAACCATTTTTAGGTATTTTCTGCTTTTCAGATTTGCTGATCTTTTAAACAGATTTATCTTTGCTATAGTGCTGGAGGTTTTGACTTCAACTGCTAAGGATTTCAGTATGAGTTTCTCTCAAGACGTATGGCAACGTAATCTCGGACTTTATCAAAAGACATTGGCGCTGCCTTTTAACCAGCAACTGGCGCAGGGAACATTAAATCGTGAAGCTTTTAGTCATTATGTAATTCAGGATGCACATTATCTGCTGGCCTATGGCCGTGCGCTGGCGGTGTGTGCAGCCAAAGCTTTTGAAGCAGATGACGTAATCCAGTTTAGTGAAGCAGCTAAAACTGCCATTGTGGTCGAACGTAGCCTGCATGATGGCTTTATGCAGGATTTTGGCATCAGCAAAACCCAATTCGAAAACACACCTTTGACTCTGGCCTGCCATCATTACACCTCTTATTTACAGGCAACGGCTTGGGCAGAAAGTTATCCGGTGGTTCTGGCTGCCCTTTTGCCATGTTTCTGGATCTATGCGAAAGTGGGTAAGGATATTGTCGATAAGGTAGCGCCGAATAACCCGTATCAGGCCTGGATTGATACCTATGCCGGTGAAGATTTTCATACAGCGGTACGCAATGTAATTGCCACTGTGGATCGGGTGGCAGCGCGGGTCGATGCTGATACTCTGGAAAAAATGCATCAGGCCTATACCCATGCAGCACGTCTGGAATGGCTGTTCTGGGATAGTGCTTATGAACAACGCCAGTGGCCGGGTCTGGATGATTAATTTTAGTGTCTATTCACTGAGCCCTGTCCAATCCAGGGCTTTTTTATTTTTAAGCCAAACCATAAATAATGAAAAGTGAAGCTAATTTCGATGTAGGTATACATCATAAAATTTAACCCATTAGACGTTTTGAAGAAAGCAAATTCACTCCACGTTTTTACCCAGTTGCTTTAGTACTGATCTTTTGACCAATATCCGACACAACTTGACGTTTAAAATACTTTTATTTGCACTTGAACATTTTTCATTCGGTATCATATAAAGGTTTTTGATGAATTTTCTAGGATCATTGCATGAGCCAAAGTCACATCCGTATTCGAGGTGCACGTACCCATAACCTGAAAAATGTGAACCTTGATATTCCACGCGACAAGTTTGTGGTGATTACGGGACTGTCTGGTTCAGGTAAGTCCTCATTGGCATTCGATACGTTATATGCGGAAGGTCAACGCCGTTATGTAGAATCGCTGTCTGCTTACGCGCGTCAATTCCTTTCGCAAATGGAAAAGCCGGAAGTTGATTCGATTGAGGGCCTAAGCCCAGCCATCGCTATTGAACAGAAATCGACTAGCCATAATCCGCGTTCGACTGTAGGCACCATTACCGAAATCTATGACTATTTACGTCTGCTCTATGCACGTGTAGGCACACCTTACTGTCCGGAACACGATCTGCCTATGGTGGCACAGACCGTAACTGAAATGGTCGATGCGGTTAAAGAACTGGAAGAAGGTGCTGCACTGTTATTGCTAGCGCCTGTCGTGCGTGAACGTAAGGGTGAGTACACAGCGCTATTTGAACAACTGCAAAGCCAAGGCTTTGTACGTGCACGTGTCGATGGCGAGATCATGGAAATTGATCCGCCACCCGAGTTGGACAAAAAGAAAAAACATACTATTGAAGTCGTGGTTGACCGCTTTAAGGTCCGTGATGATCTCGGTAACCGGATTGCAGAAAGTTTTGAAACTGCACTGCGTCTCGGTGGTGATATCGCGATTTTGTCCTGGATGAAAGGCGAAAATGATGATCGCGTGTTTTCTGCCAAACACTCCTGTCCGGAATGTGACCGCGCTGTGGCTGAACTGGAGCCACGCCTGTTTTCATTTAACAATCCCTTCGGTGCCTGCCCGGTCTGTGATGGTCTGGGCACCCGTAGCCATTTCAGTGCGGACAAACTGATTCCCAATCAGGAAGTCAGCATCAGCCAGGGTGCGATTCGTGGCTGGGACCGTCAGCGTCCATATTATTATAGCATGCTGCAAAAAGTAGCTGAGCATTTTGGCTTTTCTCTGGAAACGCCTTGGAATGAACTGGATGCCAATACCAAGAAGAAATTCCTTTACGGTACCGGCAAAGAAAAAATTGACCTGAGCTATATTGATGAACGTGGTCGCCGTCATAATCGGGTGATGCCATTTGAAGGTATTTTGCCGCATCTGGAACGCCGTTACCGCGAAACCGAGAGTAATTATGTCCGTGATGATCTAGCGCAGTATCTATCCAATGCCGCTTGTGATGCTTGTGATGGTTCACGTCTGAATGAAATTTCGCGTAATGTGAAAATTTTGGATAAGACCATTGCCGATGTTACCCGCATGTCGATTGGCGATGCTGAGAGCTATTATCAAGGTATTAATCTGGAAGGTGCCCGCGGTGAAATTGCGGACAAGATTTTTAAGGAAATTCGTGAACGCCTGCACTTTCTGGTATCTGTGGGTCTGAACTATTTGAGTCTGTCCCGTTCTGCTGAAACCCTGTCTGGCGGTGAAGCACAGCGTATCCGTCTAGCCTCACAAATTGGTGCTGGCCTCATGGGTGTGATGTATGTACTGGATGAACCTTCGATTGGTCTGCATCAGCGTGATAATGATCGCCTGTTACAAACCCTGATTCGTCTGCGTGACCTCGGTAATACTGTTTTAGTGGTCGAACATGATGAAGATGCAATTCGTGCCGCAGACCATATTATTGATATTGGTCCGGGTGCCGGTGTACATGGTGGCCATGTGATTGCAGAAGGAACTTATCAGGAACTCGCTGAAAACAAAGATTCCCTGACTGGTAAATATCTGTCTGGCAAACTGAAAATTGAAGTGCCGAAAAAACGGGTTCAGCCACCAAAACCGGAAGAACAGATCAAATTGATGGGTGCTGCCGGGCATAACCTGAAGAAAGTCGATCTGACCATTCCATTGGGAATCATGACTTGTGTCACCGGTGTTTCAGGTTCTGGCAAATCTACGTTGATTAACCGGACTCTGTTGCCACTGGCAGCGACTCAGCTGAATGGTGCAACCACGCTGACTGCCGAGAAATTTGATTCGATTGATGGTCTGCAATTTCTGGATAAAGTGGTGGATATTGACCAGAGCCCGATTGGTCGTACGCCACGTTCGAACCCAGCAACTTATACCGGTTTGTTTACTCCAATTCGTGAACTGTTTTCACAGACTCCGGAAGCCAAAGCGCGTGGTTATACCGCTGGCCGTTTCTCGTTTAACGTGAAAGGCGGACGCTGTGAGGCTTGTGAAGGTGATGGCATGATCAAGGTAGCGATGCACTTTCTGCCGGATATGTATGTGCCGTGTGACGCCTGTCATGGCAAGCGTTATAACCGTGAAACGCTGGAAGTGAACTACAAAGGTAAGAATATTTCCGATGTATTACAGATGACCGTTGAAGATGCCATGCATTTCTTTGATGCGATTCCAGTGATTCATCGTCGTCTGGAAACTTTGCATCAGGTTGGTCTGGGCTATATTCGTCTGGGTCAGTCAGCGACGACACTTTCAGGTGGTGAAGCGCAGCGTGTCAAGCTGGCGCGTGAACTGGCTAAACGCGATACCGGTCAAACCCTGTATATTCTGGATGAACCGACCACAGGTCTACATTTCCATGATATTGCCAAACTGCTGGATATCTTGCATCAGCTCCGTGACAGGGGCAATACCATCGTGGTGATTGAGCATAATCTGGACGTGATTAAAACTGCCGACTGGGTCGTGGACTTGGGCCCTGAAGGTGGTTCGGGTGGCGGTATGATTGTCGCGGAAGGTACTCCGGAAGATGTTGTGAAAATTAAGGCTTCACATACAGGGAAATTCTTAAAGCCATTATTAAAGTAATTTAATCCTCCCCAACCCTCCTTTTTCAAAGGAGGGATTGCCCTTCTTTTTAAAAGAGGGGCTTTTATTTTTGACTATGCGATTGAGCAAATATTTTCAGCCAATTGTGCCAGCTTTTGATCATCCGCCCTTCGACCATCATGTGATGAAATATAGCCCTCATAAGCATCAAAATATTTATCAATCGAAGAATTAATTGGCTGCCAGTTTTCATGGGTATTTTTAGTCTGATGTATTGGAAATTGCTTTACATGCACATGATCGACACCAAATCCCTCGAACACCACTGCTGTTCGGCCAACGTCATCAAAATAACGATCCAATTTTAGGGCTACCTGCTTGGTATATAAAACCAGATTTGTCAGCACCTGGTCACTCAGTTCAAAGGCATAGCTGGAATAATGCTGTTTTGGAATCACTACGCTTGCGCTTAATGTAT
The DNA here is from genome assembly GCF_000804305.1 of Acinetobacter sp. YZS-X1-1. Taxonomy (NCBI): domain Bacteria; kingdom Pseudomonadati; phylum Pseudomonadota; class Gammaproteobacteria; order Moraxellales; family Moraxellaceae; genus Acinetobacter; species Acinetobacter sp. YZS-X1-1. Next base: position 29,517 of record NZ_JWHB01000005.1, read on the forward strand.
TGGGAAATATAGTAAGAAACGCCATAAAATCATCATTTTCATCGATTAAATGACATGGCAATTCCCCTTTTACCATTTGACAGAAAATACAATTTTTACTCATTTTAATATCCCCTAAATTTTTATATTTTTAAAAATTTCAGTGAAATTTACTTTATTTTTTAATAATATAAACTATAAAAGTTATGACTCTTCAGAATGTTTAGCTTAAAAAATTCAGTTAACTGGCTTAAACCTCAGCCACGACATTGCGTCCTTTTGCTTTGGCCTTAAATAGCGCCTCATCAGCCTGTTCCAGCAAAGCGGTCCATGACTCTGCGCCAATCGCCACCCCAATACTCACCGATACATGAATATCTTCATCAGCTGAGGTCAGAATAGAATGCTCAGCGACTTCAGTCCGGATTTTATTCGCCAGCATGAAAGCATGCTGCATCTCGATATTTTCAATCAGGACCAGAAACTCATCGCCGCCATAACGAACCAGCAGATCCGAAGCACGGACATTGGCTTTTAAGCGTTCTGCAACCAGCTGAATGACCTGATCACCAATAATATGCCCATATTGATCATTCACCTGTTTGAAGTGATCAATATCAATAATCATCAGGCAGGTTCGCTTAAACTGGGTCGGATGCGTTTCCATAAAACGGATATATTCATCGAGCGCAAAACGGTTAGCCAGTCCGGTCAGGGAATCGGAATGGGCAATATTTTTCAGTCGAAACTCTAATGCTTCACGCTCTTGCAGCATGTGCTGCAGTTTTTGAATTGCTGTAAATAAGGATTCAGTAGGCCGGTCTATTTTTAGTTTTGATTGTGTTTGCTTCCGTTCAGATCCAGTAGACAAATCAAATAAAATTTTACGTGCGCGAATTAAAGGAATAAAGATGCGTTTACGCGCAAAAATCATGGTCAAAATTGCCGTAATCAGGGAAATTCCAGATAAGGCCACCGTCCAGATCAAATGATTCAGACTGTGGCGCATTTCCTTAATAGCCACATCTTTGGTGTATTGCAGTAAATAGTTCTGCAAATCAATCACTGTTGTAAATTTATCTACAATGGCTTCAGTCAGCTGAGTTCCAGTTAAATAATAAGGACGCTGTTGTCGACTATCTTCAATCAGTCGCTCCACAATCGGTAAACCTTGCTGAATAAATTCAGTGCCGACCCTTTGATGTAAACGAATAAATTCATCGGTTTTGCCCTGAACAGGCTGTAGCGTATCAATAATATCCCAGAGGTAGCGTACCTGATGCTGGACCTGCAAGGAACGGGTAATGTTTTGCTCTGGAATCCGGGTTCCAAATGTCACATGAGCCATAACATTTGACGCTACCCGACCCGATTGATCCCTGAGATCAGATAAAAACAGGATTTCACTCATATAATTATCCAAACGGGCAGATGGAGTCGCAGAGGCAATCACTACACCTTTCAGAATTTTACGGCTGCTCTCCCAAACACTAAACATGGCGAGAATGGCCTGATCCATTTCCTGTGCAGTACGTTCCGGGCGAGGTATATGAGTATAGAGATCGACCTGCTTACGCCCATATTGCAGACTAGGCTTTAACTCAGATAAAAGTTGCTGGCTTAAGTGATTAAAACCGACCTGATCGAGTGCCTGAGCTGTCATCTGCATCTGTTGATCGACTTCCTGACGGTAATCGCTTAACTCCTGCTGATGTTTGGCAAATTCCTCAACCGAACTGGACATAACTTTGTTGGCGGGTGCCCGTTCACGGGAGATTTTATTGGCGAGATCGGTGACCTGTTGTAAGGCATCAAGCTGCTGATAGGTTTGTTTTGATTTCAAATAATGTTGAGTACTATCAATAATCAAGGGAATACAAATACACAATAAACATAAAATAATGATCGACATCGACCAGTACAGATGTTTGCTGATTTTCTCAGAGCGCAAAGTATTCATCTTGATTTTTAGTCCTTCACATCAATCAAGGACTCCCCATTTAATAGTAGATAGATTATACAAATAAACACCTACTCATCATCAATATTTCTTCCCAATTACGTTGATTTTCAGAAGGTTTTTCTTATGTTCTTAAAGGTTTTAGCTCTTTATATTTTCAGGATTTTCTATCTGTTATCACTAAAACATAAATAGGAATGAAAATTTCATAATTTAAAATATAAGAAAATTAAAAAACTCGCTTTCTGAACTATTTACACGTGCAACAATTAGGTGCATAATGCACCGCATTAGGGCGAGTTAAATTATTCCTCAGCAGATTTTTTGATTTACCCGCAAATTTTGGCGAAAAAACCTCAATTCTTTATAGAAATTGAGGTTTTTTTTGCAATTTTATAGAACAAGACTATTTTTAAATCGAATTAACGCACCATTAAGGTGCATTAAAGAGTCATCTTTGACGGCTTTCTATACTTGTTCTTTCATCTTCTTTTATGAAGTAATCCGTAAACTGAGATTTCCAGAAAATTTAGGTAAAAAAAAGCCCAACCTTGGGGAAAGCTGAGCCAATAAAAACAAAAATATGTGGAGAATCAGGCTAAATCACTATGAAAGTGTGAACTCTAACTTGATTTTCATATTATGTAAAATTCCCCCAAAAATGTAAAGTCGATTGCTTCAGTCAAAATTATAAAACATGCCCATCTAGCTTAAAAAACAGACATTCATTCTGAAGCTTGAGCTGATTATTCTCTAAAATTAAGCAATCCAGTCAAGACATGTTGCGCCAGACATCTTGCACTTCTTGACACATTTATGAATTAGCTCACCGATTATTAATTGTTTTAATAGATTATTAAATTAAAATTGATCGTACTAAGTGATTTAAATAATCACACAATTTCTCCTTAATTTTTAGTCAAAATCTATATTTAAATTCTAGCTTTTTGTTATACAAGAGTTTTTATCTAAAATGGCTTCCGAGCCTGATACTTGAATTTTACACAAAATTAATACAATGATTTAGCTTAAAAAATAGCGATTTCGAATTGGATTGACTTAATAAATTGTCACAATACAATACGTTCCTGTTGTACATCTTTTGTAACAAAATGGTAAATATCATGAAAAAACTCGGTTTAGCCACTGCTTTATTATTAGCCATGACCGGTGCTCAAGCATATCAATTCGAAGTTCAAGGTCAATCAGAGTTCATCGACAACACTGTAAATGACAAAGATTTCACTGGTGCTGTTCAAGGTACTTACTACTTCAAAGATGTAGACGCTTCTAAAGGTCCTTTAGCTGAAGCTGCTTTCATCAACCAGGCATCTAACGTTTCTGCTGCTTATACATATGGCGAATATGATGTAGATGCTGATGCTAGAGACCAGACTTCTTATACTTTCGGTGTGAAAGGTGAAGCTTACATCCCAACTAAAGTTGTTCCTGCTTATGCAAGTGCTTCTTATAGCCATACAATTACTGATGGTAAAGGTGGCCAAAATGATGACAATGGCGACCGTTATGCATTAGAAGTAGGTGTACTCCCTATTCCTAACTTCCTGGTAGCTGTAGGTTACACAAGCGTTGCAGACCAAACTTCTTATGACGCTTTCAATATGTTCAACAACGGCGTTGCTAAAGCTGCTCTTGAGTCTCGCACAATCGATGAAGACCAAGATGCAATCACTGCACGTACTAAATATGTAGGCGCAATTGACGGCACTAACATGTCACTTGGCTTCGAAAGCGGCTTGGTTTATGGTGAAGATACTGCTTACAACCTAGGTACTACTTTGTACATCAACCCTAAATTAAGCGTTGGTGCATCTTATATGGAATCTAGCTACGCTAACTCTCCAGACAAAGCTTGGGGCGCAAACGTAAACTACTTCATCACTCCAGCAGTTGCTGTAGGTGCTAGTTATGTGAACTCAAACTACGAAGCAAATCTTGCTCAAAATGCTGTAGTTCGTGATACACAAACTGTAGGCTTAAATGCTAAATTCCGTTTCTAATTTCTGAATTAGTGACTGAATAAAAAAAGGACGCTGATGCGTCCTTTTTTTATTGGATCAAATATTTATTCTGGAGAACGGACCAGACTTAAAAAATGCAGATGACGTTCATATTGGTCAATGATGTCCTGGATTAAATCTTCCTGAGTCCATTCCATCACATCATAGTTTTGTCCTCCTTCCCTTAAAAAGACTTCTGCCTGATAAGACTGCGGAGAATCTGCATCTGGCATAAAGCTCGGTGCTAAAGTTTGGGTAGCAATGACCTGATAAATGAAGTTCATTTCATTCTGATGATCGACACGTAACTCGATCCCATCTTCTAGTTTAAAGATTTTCACCTGGATGTGACGACGTTTCAGTTCAGCCTGAAAACTGTTAAAGGCTTTGCTGACCATCGTATCAATATAATCACGTACTTCATCATGCGTATGCGGATAATGCATAATTAAACCGAGTCGCTGTTGCCAGCTACGCGGGTTCTGAATGGCTCGTGGGGTAATGCGTGCAGCTTGTAGCGCATGCATTTTCGTTACATCCAGATGCAGGGCCTTAATCAGTCCCCAGCAAATCAGCAGCATAATAAATGTAAACGGCAAAGCACTCATAATTGTAGCCGACTGCAAGGCTTCCAGCCCACCTGCCAGTAACAGAATGATGGCCAATAAAGCCATTAACACGGTCCAGAACAGACGCTGCCAGGTCGGTGAATTCTCGGTTTTAGCAGTGAGATAATCCGTGACTAATGATCCTGAATCTGCTGAAGTGACAAAGAACAGAATAACCAATACCGTAGCGATAATACTGGTGACTGAATTAAATGGCAGATTACCTAAAAATTCGAACAGCGCTACAGAGGAGTCACGTTGTACTGCTTCAAGCAGATTGGTATTGGCTTCATGCATGATGCTGAATAATGCAGCATTACCCATAAAGCCCATCCAGATCAGGGTAAATCCGGTAGGAATCAGTAGAACCCCAACAATAAACTCGCGGATACTGCGGCCTTCGGATACTCGGGCAATAAACATCCCGACAAATGGCGACCAGGAAATCCACCAGGCCCAATACATAATGGTCCAGCCACCAATCCAGCCACTAGGCTGATAGGCATACAGATTAAAGGTCATGCTAAACAGATTAGAGACATACTGGCCGGCATTTTGGATGGTGGTCTGTAACAAATAGATACTTGGACCGGCAGCAAAAACAAAGATGAGTAGCAGTAAAGCAAGCAGCAGATTCAGTTCAGCCAGACGTTTGATGCCCTTATCCAAACCAAAAAATACGGACATAGACGCCATGATAGTAACGGCAATAATCAAAATGACCTGAGTACTAGGTGTTTGCTCAACTCCAAACAGATAATTTAGTCCGGAGTTAATCTGAGTCACCCCAAAACCTAAAGTTGTCGCAACCCCAAATACTGTCCCTAAGGTGGCAAAAGTATCTACCCCGTCTCCGATTGGGCCATGAATCCGGTTGCCGATCAGTGGATATAAGGCGGAGCGAACTTTTAAAGGCAGATTATGTCGATACGCAAAATAGGCCAATGACAGACCCACAATGGTGTAAATCGCCCAGGCATGCAGGCCCCAGTGGAAGAAAGTCACGCGAATAGCTTGCTGCGCGGCCAGTACAGTTTCTGGTTCACCAGCAGGCGGTGTGACATAATGCATAACCGGTTCTGCAACACCGAAAAACATCAGGCCGATCCCCATGCCTGCGGTAAACAGCATGGCAAACCAGGATGCCTGGCTGTATTTTGGCTGACTATGGTCGGGCCCGAGTTTGATTTTCCCGATATCAGACAGGGCAATATAAATCAGGACAATCAGAAAGATCGCCACGGAGAGGACGTAAAACCAGCTAAATGAAGTGGTAATCCACGCATTCATTTGCTTGGTCAACAGGTCAAATGAATCAGGTGCCAGTATTACCAGTCCCAAAAAAATGGCGATAATCACCACTGTACTAATAAAGACATTCGGATTGATATTGGCAAACCAGGATGAAGGTTTGGAAGGCATAGATCCCCCATTTTTTAATAAATTGAATGCCAGGAGGCTTGAATCATTATTGATAAGTAAAAACATTCTGATCGAGAGAATTACGATCAAAGATACGTTTTAGACCTTAAGATTTTAAAATATTCAGGAAAATAAAGCCGTTAAGTTACTGTAACCAAGCTATACAGCTCTGTACGTTCTATTCCTCAGGCTTTCTATGCTTATGTTGTATATGAGTCTGTTTAGGAAGATGGGAAATATACTGTAAGGCAATCAGACGCGAGACTATTAAGGCCAGATACATCACCCCGACAAACATCTGGATAATGGCCAACATCCGTGCGACCGGGCTGACCGGCATCACATCAGATAATCCTGTAGCAGACTGTACACTAAAGCTCAGAAAGAGCAGATCCAGCCACGGCTGATAAGCCTGCAACTCAGGATCTGAAAAGCTGTAAGGCACCCATAACTGGCAAATGCTATAGAGAAAAGCGAATCCCCAAGCCAGTAGTGTAAAGACTGCTCCTGCTGCAAACAGCTCATCCTTGGTCAGATAACGGTCATGAAACATATAACGTAACAAGCCATATGCTGCACTGAAATAGGCGCTGGCTTCAAACAGATGAGCAACGATCATGATCCAGGTATAGCGTAGCCCCAGCACAATCAATGACGAAAAGAAGATGGCGCCTGCGACAAAGATGAGTCCCAGAATGGTAAACATCGGAGTCTGACGAATCACCTTGGCAATTACCAGCAAGACCACCACCCCTAGCATCCATGTACCCGCGCGATAAGACACACTGTCATAACTCAGCATCGACAGGGTCAGAATCAGTAATTGTAGGCATAGCAGCCACGCAGAAGGCAGATACTTAAAATGGGTCCAGAATCGTAGCAGAGAGTGCTTCATGAGATTTGTCTTGATGTCCTATCGCACATCATTATTGTTATCGCTGGCTTAACATAGCATGATCTAGCCAATGGTTAGAAACAGGATTGTATAAAAATTATTGAAATCTTAGTCAAAAATGGCCGTATTTAATTTTAGATAAACTATCCTAAAGTCTTCTTCATTGAGTAGCTCAAGTATTCTATCGCTATAAAAAAAGCCCCCATCAGGAGGCTTTTTTAGGACATCAGATCTTAGTGATCAGATGCACCTGAGATACCAATACCTGTTTGTGAACGAACAAACTGTGCATCGAAAGCTTTGCGTTCTGCTTGTGCTTTCACTGAGCGGTCTGTAATGGAGAAGAACCAGCAGCAGAAGAAAGACAATGGCATTGCAAATAATGCAGGACCATTAAATGGAACGACTGGTGTATCTGAAATTGCGAAAGTATCTACCCAAACGGCTTTAGACAGTACGATCAGTGCTACTGCAGTCACCAGACCAACCACGCCACCAATGACAGCACCACGTGTAGTCAGGCCTTTCCAGAACATAGACAGAACCAGTACCGGGAAGTTGGCACATGCGGCTACCGAGAATGCCAGACCCACCATGAAAGCAACGTTTTGCTTCTCGAACAGGATTCCCAGGATCATCGCAAAGATCGCAAGACCAAGAGTCGCAATTTTAGACATGCGCAGTTCAGATTCAGGTGTAGTACGGCCTTTCTTGAATACGTTTGCATACAAGTCATGTGAAATTGCTGAAGCACCTGACAGGGTCAAACCTGCAACTACTGCAAGAATCGTTGCGAATGCTACTGCAGAAATGAAGCCCATGAACAGGTCACCACCAACAGCATCTGCCAGGTGAACCGCAGCCATGTTGTTACCACCCACCAGCTCTAGCTTGCCTGTGATTGCCATTTTTGCAATGTCCAGGAACTGCGGGTTATTCGCTACATATAGAATCGCGCCGAAACCGATAATGAAGGTTAATAGGTAGAAATAACCGATAAAGCCTGTTGCAACAACCACTGATTTACGTGCTTCTTTGGCATCTTTTACCGTGAAGAAACGCATCAGGATATGTGGCAGACCTGCTGTACCAAACATCAGCGCCAGACCAAGAGAAATCGCATCGACCGGATTCGAAGCCAGATTACCTGGACCCATAATCTTGGTCGCATCTGCAAGGCTCAGGTCATGTACTTTAGAGAAAACCTGAATCGATTGTTCAAACATATTGGTGAAACTAAAACCTACGCCTTTCATGACCATGAAAGCCATAAACGTCGCACCAGACAGCAGCATTACTGCTTTAATAATCTGTACCCAAGTGGTCGCCAACATGCCACCAAACATTACGTAGGCCATCATCAGTAGGCCAACAATCACCACAGCAATGTTGTAGTTCAGACCGAAGAGCAACTTGATCAACTGACCTGCACCCACCATCTGTGCGATCAGGTAGAACGCCACCACAACCAGTGAACTTAATGCTGCTAAAGTACGCACCGGTTTTTCTTCCAGACGGAACGACACTACATCAGACAGGTTAAATTTACCCAGGTTACGCAAACGTTCTGCCACCAGGAATAAAACGATTGGCCAACCTACCATAAAGCCTAATGAGTACAGCAATCCGTCAAAACCGGACAGGAACACCATCGCGGAAATACCGAGGAAAGATGCTGCAGACATGAAGTCACCAGCAATGGCCAGACCGTTCTGGAAACCAGAAATCCCGCCGCCGGCAGTATAGAAATCATTGGTATTCGTGGTTTGTTTGGCAGCCCATTTGGTAATAAATAAGGTTGCTCCAACGAAAATCACAAACATGATAATCGCGTGCCAGTTGGTCGCTTGCTGCTCCGCAGCGCCCAGATCTGGTCCAGCAAATACCATTGCCGAGCTGAGCAAGGTCAGCGCTGCCGCTGCAAGCGCTTGATATGAAATCCCTTTCATCTTAGTGTTGCCCCTTTTCTTTTGTAATCGCTTCCACTTCCTGAATTGCTTCTCTGTTCAGCTGATCAAGTTTGTTATTGGCAATGTAGGAATACACCCAGCACAATATAAAAGACAAAATAATGATACCGATACCTAGAGGTACACCCCAGGTCGTTACACCGCCAGAAATTGAAGACAATAGAAATTCTTTGTTGTAGCCAACAAGCAACATGAAACCGACATAGACAAATAGCATGATGCCGGTTAAGGTCCAGCTCAGCGTACTTTTTCTACGTACCATTTCTTTGAATTTGGGATTCTGTAGAATTCTTTCTACTTGTGCCTCATCCATAGTTACACTCCTGTAGCCCCACCATGGGCTTACTATTTTTTAATTCGAATTATCACTGTTGCAAAATAACAACATTTAGAATGACTTGTAATTTAGACTTTGGTCGTTAAAAAATGATCAATTTAAACTGCTGAGTGCATGATGCGGTATCATAGCATCATGCACAGTACACATCAGGCTATATGAACAGTTGGCTCATCATAGGGGTGCTCGCCCTCTATATCACTTTACTCTTTACTTGCGCTTTCTATGGGGAAAAACATGCCAGTCGGCTCAGTACCCGTGGCCGCATGCTATTGTTTAGTTTAACTTTAGGCGTCTACTGTTCTTCCTGGACATTTTATGGCGCGACCGGTGCTGCGGTTCGTGAAGGGATTATTTTCCTGCCGATCTATCTTGGTCCCCTGCTCTTTGTCGCGATTGGTTACGATATCTGGCGCCGTCTGGGACGGGTACGCCAGCACCATGCCATTTCTTCAATCGCGGACTTTGTCGCTGCACGTTATGGTAAAAGTGGGCCTCTGGCTTCGCTAGTCACCATTCTGGCGGTGATTGCCATCATTCCTTATCTGGCCTTACAGTTACGTGCAATTGCCTTGAGTGCGGCGGTCATTCTGGAACCCTCCGCAGGGATTGCCAGTACCACCAATAGCGTACTGTTCCTGACTGGCGTCCTGGCAATCTTGGCGATGATTTTCGGTACCCGGCAGATTGCCAACACTGAACAGCATGGCGGTCTGATGCTGGCTGTCGCCTTTGAGTCCTTCGTCAAGCTATTTGCCCTGCTGGCCGTAGCCTGTTTCTTCATTTTTGAAGCACCAGAAAATCTGCCTCAGATCAGTAGCGATATTCAGTCTACCTTCCATGATGTACAGCTGTTTGGTGTACCGGAAAGCTTCTGGGTACAGACTTTGCTGGCTGCACTGGCGATTATCTGTTTACCGCGTCAGTTTCATGTCGCCGTAGTTGAATTACGGGATGAAAAACATATCCGTGGTGCACGTCGCTGGTTTGCCATTTATCTGATTCTGACCACACTAGCAATTATCCCGATTGCCAGCTGGGCACTGCATGCGGCACCTCAATACCTAGCGATTCCTGATGTCGCAGTGCTGTCTTTACCGCTTAGCTATAATCAGGACTGGCTGACTTTATTGGCCTTCCTAGGGGGCTTCTCGGCCTCGACCGGCATGCTGCTGGTATCTTCAGTCGCTTTATCCATCATGCTAAGTAATGACCTGATCATGCCAGCGCTCTGGCGTTTAAACCTGATCTCACGGCATGACAAGCGTTTACCACTGGTACTCAAATTTACCCGCCGGATCTGTATTCTGGCCGTGATGTTGATGGGCTTTCTGTTCTTCAACTTTTTTAATGATATTGACCAGCTCTCAGTCTTTGGTCTGCTGGCTTTTAGTGCTGTGGCACAGTTCGCCCCTGCTCTGATTGGTGGTCTGTATTGGCGTGGTGGGAGTAAGCAAGGCGTGTATGCGGGTCTGTTGACCGGTTTTGCTTTGTGGTCTTATACCCTGCTATTACCAACGATTTTGCGCAGTCTGCCAGAAGCCTATCAGCAGTTCAGCCAGAGTTTTCTGGAACAAGGGCCTTTGGGCTTGAACTGGTTACGCCCTGAAGCCCTGATCGGTTTCGAATCTTTTGATCCTCTGACGCATGGTGTGGTCTGGGCACTAGGCCTGAACACATTCCTATATATCTGGGTCTCCCGGATGTTCCGCCCAAGTGTGGCTGAACAGATTCAGGCGGAAAGTTTCTTCTACTATGAAACCAAGCCACTTCCATCACAAAGTCCATCGACTGATGTCAGCTACTCGCATCAGGATGTGGCCCGTTTAAAAGTTGGTGACCTGATTACGCTGGCCAAGCGCATTACCGGTGAAGGCCCGACCATGCAGGCCTTCCAGCAGTTCTGTGCTCAAAACAGTGTGGAACTGAATGAAAATAGCAGTGCCAATGGCATGTGGTGGCGTTTCACCGAGCAGTATCTGGCCGGTACCATTGGTGCAGCATCGGCACGTACCTTGTTGACTACAGCGATGGTCAATAATGGCCTGGCGCTTGGTCAGGTCGCCAATATTCTGGATCAGGCATCACAATGGCAGCGTTTTAACCAGAACCTGATCATGACCATGATCGACCATATGACCCAAGGGGTGAGTGTGGTTGATGAAAACATGTGTCTGGTCGCCTGGAACAACCAGTATCTGAAACTGTTCGACTACCCAAAAGATATTGTTTATGTCGGTTGTCCAATCGCTGATCTGATCCGTTATAACGCTGAACGCGGTGAATGTGGTCCAGGTTCGGTTGAAGAACATGTGCGTAAACGGATTCACTGGATGCAGGTCGGTAGCGCGCATGAATTTGAACGGATCCGTAAAGATGGCCGCGTGATTCAGATGCGGGGTAATCCGATTGAAGGTGGTGGTTTCGTGACGACCTTTGCCGACATTACTGCCTTCCGCGAAAATGAAGCGGTACTAGAAGCCCGGGTTCAGGATCGTACCCAGCAGCTCGCCGATGCCCTGTCTGAACAGCAACTGGCGCGTGAACAGGCCGATAAAGCCAATATGTCCAAGAGCCGCTTTATTGCTGCCGCCAGTCATGACCTGTTACAGCCAATGCATGCTGCACGTCTGTTCAGTACGGCGCTGGAGCAAAGCGTACAAAGCGAAGAAGATCGCAAGACCCTGCAGCAACTAGATCGTGCTTTGCATGGTGCAGAAAGCATGCTCTCAGCCCTGCTGGATATTGCCCGACTGGAGGGCGGTACGATTCAGCCGAAACGCCAGGCTTATCCACTGCATGATTTATTAAGTGATCTGGAACTGCAATTCAAATCCATTGCGGCACAGCGTGGCATCAAACTGCGAGTGCATGATGCCCAGTTCTGGATTGACACCGATCCACAATGGATTCGCCGGATTATCCAGAACTTTGTCAGCAATGCCCTACGTTATACCGCCAAAGGTAAGGTCGTGGTCGGTGTACTGCGTTCTAGCAACCGGCCAAATCATATCCGGATCGGGGTTTGGGATACCGGTCCCGGTATTGCTGAAGAACAGCGCATCAAGCTGTTCCAGGAATTCGAGCGTTGTGGCCATACTTCGCCTTGGGGTGAACAGGGTCTGGGGCTTGGCCTCGCTATCGTGCAACGTATGACCGGACTACTGGATTATCCAGTTCATGTTTCTTCCGAACTGGGCAAAGGTTCCTGCTTCATGATTGAAGTACCGTTGACCGCAGCACCGAAAGTCGTTGCCGCCCCTGTTCAGGCTGTGCCATTGAAGTCCAAGGCCTTTAAGATTCTATGTCTGGACAATGATGAAACCATTCTGGAAGGCATGTCGACCTTATTGACCAAATGGGGCTATCAGGTCTTTAAAGCCACCGAACCAGAACAGGCAGCCGAAATGATCCAGCAGGAAAATATTCAGGTCTGGCTGGTCGATCAGCATTTAAACCAGGACAAGATCGGTCTGGACTTTATTCTGGAACATCGTAGTAGTGATATTCCGGTGGCATTGATTACCGCAGATTCTGATCCGGAACTGCCACAGCGCCTGAAGGATTTAAATATTGTCCTGCTGAAAAAACCGTTGAAGCCCGCTTCACTCCGTTCATGGTTATCCGGTCTAAAAATCTCTGGTAGCTAAAACTTTTTATTTTCATCTCGATGCCCATTTTAATGATTTAAGATGGGCATTTTTTATACTGAATAAATACCTATCTTTACCTGAGTGGCAAAAAAATCAGGCCAATGTGCTAAAAGCACCAAATTTCACATAATTCCTGCTGATAAATTGCTCAAAATTATCATTTCAGCATTCTCTATGGCAAAAGCCACCAAATCTATTAATATACATGTGTACACCTGGTTACAATTATTTAAGTTATTGTTTTAAATTAATTTTTAATACTATTTTATGTCAGATAGAACTTTGGTCGTATTTTTAATACAACAAGCTTAGTTCTAAAAATAGACAATATAAGAAACGATCAGTTTCCATCTGACAATGCCTAAATCCTTTTGGCAGCTGGTCTATTTGCACTGCTAGATAGGAGTTATAAAAATGAAACTCGATGAATCAATTGCTCAGCTTCCCGCACAGACTCAGCAATTCCATCGCCAATATGGTGCTAATGCCTTATTACCCAGCATCGACTGGGCACAAATGTTTAAATACAGCAAACTCGACGATACCCAGATTCAGGCACTCGAAACCCTATATCAGCATGCAGTTCCTTTAGCTCTGCAAGTTTTTGATGAACTGCATTTTGATGTCTTTGAACCTTATGCCTATAAACCGCAAGGTTTAGGTCTATTTGAACGTCTGGCTGAACAGGAAAATAAGCTAATTGACTCTCTGGAAGCGGAAGCCGAAGATTTACCAGCAAAAACCCGTCATCAGATCTGGAGTATGCTGCTGCGTGGTGGCGCTGTTCTGGTCTTTAAAGCGTGGCTCGGTAAAGTAAAGAATGAAGAAGATTGTCTGGACACGACCCAATTTGACGAACTCTCTGATCTGCTCTTTATCAAAACTTGCCCGCATGAACTGGCAGAGCACCTACAGGTTGATCCGAATAGCACAGACGAGCATGTGTTCCTGATGTATGAGGATGAAGTTTATCTGGACCGTTTCAATAGTCTGGAAACCGCTGCCCTGTTTGTTGATCTTGGTGTTTATGATGCGACTTTCCTGAGTCTGCGTGATGACCGCGTGGCAGAATATCTGATCTCCAAAGGTTATGTCACTCAAGAACAAATTGATGAATTGCAATCCGCACTGAATCCCATGTTCTGTACCGATGTTACCCAAAAACAGGATTATATTGCTTAATCCGCAATATTCTCTCAATAAAAAAGACCTCCTCTGAGGTCTTTTTTATTATGTAAGCTGCATCACTTACATTTTCTTTTCTTCAATATTCAAGGCATTAATAGCAAGCACGGCTTGGGTACGGTTTTGTACACCCAGCTTACGGAAGATTGCTGTCACGTGCGCTTTAATGGTGGCTTCTGAAACATCCAGTTCATAAGCAATCTGTTTGTTCAGCAAGCCTTCGGCTACCATCATCAAGACACGGAACTGTTGTGGTGTTAAAGACTGAATCCGTTCTGCCAATGCAGTTTCATCTGCAGCACGCGGATCGAAGTTCATGTTGGCTGGCAGATTGGGTGGTAACCAGATTTCCCCTTCGAGGACTTCGCGAATTGCTTCACCAATATGGCTTGGATGTGCCGATTTTGGAATATAGCCCATCGCACCATGTGCAATCGCACGCTGGATAATGCTAGCTTCTTCGTGAGCAGAAACGACAATAATTGGAATCGAAGGATATTGTGCGCGAACGTGGACCAGAGCAGAAAAGCCCGATGCACCTGGCAGGTTTAAATCCAGAAGGACAAGATCAGGCTCAGGACCATTTTCTAGACGTTCATAAAATTCATTGACTGCTGCAGTTTCATGAATCTGCGCTTGTGGCAGACTATAACGAACAGCTTGGATCAGAGCATGACGAAACAGTGGATGATCATCAACGATTAAAATATTCATAGGACGTGAGAGAGATCTTGTGCACAGTAGCTCCTATTCTAACCACACAAGCCAGTTTATGGATATGCAAGATCGCCAATTTTTTAAATAATGTGGAGTTTTTCTTTAATTTTTTTAAATTTTGGCTTATTTCAATAATTCTTTAATTCTCATCACTTTTTTATATATGATTTATTCCTATTCTGCATAGCTTATCTTTATTCAATATAAATATAGTTATCAGCCATTTATCCAGCTCTATCCGTTTCAGAAGCACATTTTCCGCTTATATAGAAAAATCAGATAACTTTTCAGCATTTCGTTATTTTACACCGGCAATCGGGATTAATAGGGTCATTCCGAGCTTAACCATTTTTAGGTACTTCACATGTCCCATTTTTCCGAGCAAAAACCTTTAAACATCGTGGCTGTTTCTGGCGGCCTGAATCACCCATCTAAAACCGAAGCATTGGTTCAAGCCATTCTGGATGAACTGGGTGAAGCGACGCCAATCAATGTACATTTCATTAAATTTAGCGAAATCGGCCAGCTTTTAGGTGGTGCAATTTACCGTAACCAGTTACCGCAACGCGTGCAGGATGATCTGGCAGCCGTTGAAGCAGCAGATGCCCTGATTGTTGGTACGCCTGTTTACCGCGCTTCATTTACGGGCCTGTTCAAGCATTTCTTTGACTTCGTAGAACAAACGGCGCTGGTAGATGTACCGGTTCTTTTAGCAGCTTCTGGTGGTAGTGACCGTCATGCGCTGGTTCTTGAGCACCAATTACGCCCATTATTCAGCTTCTTCCAGGCACAAACCTTACCAATCGGGGTATATGCCACAGATCATGACTTTACGCCTGAATACACCATTCACAGCGAATTACTCCGTGCCCGTATTACCCTGGCAGTGGCTCGTGCCCTACCAATCCTTGAATGGGCACCAGCAAAGGGGCAGCGTGCTGAGGTTATTAAAGAAAAATCTCAGCAAGCCAACCAGAACCTGGGCATCAACAAGCAAATCGAACAGGAAGAAGTTTTACCTTCAGCTGCAGTGCCAAGTCTGGATGCCGCAGAATCCCATTTGCACAGCAAGAAAGCGCCAAAGACTCAAGTGGCTTAATAGCCGCTTCATTCAGAGGGTAAGAATAATGTCTCAAGATAAAAATATTGTATTTGCTTACTGGGTTCCAAATGTCAGCGGCGGTCTGGTGGTCAGCGACATCGAACAGCGTACTGACTGGAGCTATGACTATAATGTCCGTCTGGCGCAAACTGCTGAGAAAGCAGGTTTTGATTATGCCCTGACCCAGATCCGTTTTACTGCGGGCTATAACGCTGAAAACCAGCATGAATCAGTCAGCTTCAGTTACGGCATCCTGGCAAAAACTGAACGCTTAAAAGTGATTGCCGCGATCTTGCCGGGCCCATGGAAGCCTGCGCTGGCAGCGAAGCAGCTGGCCACCATTGACCATCTCACCAACGGCCGAATTGCGATTAATGTCGTAAGTGGCTGGTTCCGTGGCGAGTTTGATGCAATTGGTGAAGAATGGCCGGAACATGACGAACGTTATGCACGTTCAGAAGAATTTATTCGCAGCCTGAAAGGGGTCTGGACTCAAAATAATTTCAGTTTTGATGGTAAATACTACCAGTTCAAAGACTATACCTTGAGTCCAAAACCGCGACAGAAACCGCATATTGAAATCTTCCAGGGGGGAAGTTCTCGGGCAGCACGTGATATGGCATCTCGCGTGTCTGACTGGTACTTCACCAATGGCAATACGCCAGAAGAGCTAAAAAAACAAATTGATGATATTCGTGAAAAAGCCAAAGCGAATAATCACTCTGTGAAAATTGGCGTAAATGCGTTTGTGATTGCACGTGATACCGAAGAGGAAGCGCAAGCAGTATTAAAAGAAATCATCGCTAAGGCCAATGTTCAGGCGGTGAAATCTTTCGGTGAGGCAACGCGTGAAGCGGGTGCAGCCAGTAAGGAAGGTGAAGGTAACTGGGCCAAATCTACGTTTGAAGATCTGGTGCAATATAACGATGGCTTCCGTACCAACCTGATCGGGACGCCACAGCAGATTGCGGAACGTATCATCGAACTGAAAAAAGTCGGTGTTGATCTGGTTCTTTCAGGCTTCCTGCACTTTATTGAAGAAGTGGAATACTTCGGTAAAAAAGTCTTGCCACTCGTGCGTGAACTCGAAGCGCAGCAAGCTGAACAGCAACAAGAAGAACAAGAAGCTGAGCTCGTTTAAACTATAATAATGCTCAGCATAACGATTCATTCCCTCAAGGCTCGGCTTGAGGGATTTTTTTTGTGCAACACAGTGTTCTCGGCATAAAGATAGCCGCCTGCTTTATTCTTGACTAGAATGAAGCCAAACTCGATGAGATAGAAATTTAAATTATGTATACCGGTATCGTACAAGGCTTGGAAAAAGTCGTGGATATTCGCCAGGACAATGGCTTCATTACTATTGTTGTGAGCAACGAAAATCAGTTTTTTCAGGATGTCTTTATTGGCGCCAGTGTTGCGATCAATGGTGTCTGCCTCACCGTAACGACTATTGATCAGAAGCTAAATCAGATTCACTTTGATATCTCCAATGTAACCCTTGCCCTCACCACCTTAAAATCTCTTCAAGTAGGTGATGAAGTGAATGTTGAACGCTCTGCCAAAGTCGGTGCAGAAAATGGCGGGCATAATCTTTATGGACATATTGAAGGTACAGCGATCATTAAAAATCTGGAACATCGCGGTGAAACCTACCATATCGACATTCAGATCCTGGATGGCAATATCAAATACTTTTTCTTAAAAGGGTTTATTGGTCTGAACGGCTGCAGCCTGACCGTCAATCGCGTCGATCGTGCCAATAGTGAAATCTCGATTGATCTGATTCCCGAAACTTTGCGTCTGACCACCTGGAAAAATGCCAAAGTAGGTGATGAAGTCAATTATGAAATTGACCAGACCACGCGTACCTTGGTAGATACCTTAGAAAATATTCACCAGCGTTAAAATGAAAGAGCCGCTTATACCATAGGCGGTTTTTTTAACTGATCATTCTGCCTACGTCTACGTTTCTATACAGAATTTTCAGGTGGAATGAATAAAATAATCTGATTCCAATTCAGAACGTTATTCCCATGCAGTTGATCTGGTTCCGCCAAGACCTCCGTATTTATGACCATGTCGCACTCTGGCATGCGACCCAGCAAGGTCCTTGCATTGCGCTAGCAGTCCTCTCTCCCGAACAATGGCAACGGCATCAGGATGCCCGGATCAAAACTGATTTTTATCTGCGCCGGCTCAAATATTTAAAACAGCAGCTACAGCAACTGAATATCCCACTTGTCATATTGAATATTCCTTTGTGGGAAGATTTGGCACCAGAAATATTGAATCTATGTCAAACCCTGAAAATTGAAAACCTGCATGCCAATATCGAAGTTGGTGTCAATGAACTGGAACGTGATGCTCAAGTGCAGCAATTACTGGAACAGCAACAGATCAGGGTCGAGCTCTATCATGACCGCACCCTGTTTCCTCTCGGCAGTATCCGAAACCAGTCCACTCAACCGTATCAGGTCTATAGTGCCTTTAAGAAAAAATGCTATGAGCGGCTAATTCTGGATGTACCCGCCTGCTATCCTGAGATTGAAGCTCAAGATCCAATCCAATTACCTACTGATTTCATCAATGTTGATCTGGAAAAATTCTCGGCAGATTATGTAGTAGAGCATGCTGCCCAACTTTGGTCTATGGAAGATCGAACTGCCTTGGACCTGCTCGATGATTTTATCGAGGACAAAATGGCTCATTACAAAACCGACCGTGATCTGCCTGCAGTTGATGGCACCAGCCGTCTCTCCCCTTATCTGAATATCGGTATCGTTTCAGTTCGTCAATGTGTGCAGGCACTTTTTCAGGATGGCTATTTCCAGATTGAGGATGTGGGTCAACAGACTTGGTTGGATGAACTCTTGTGGCGAGAATTCTATCTACAGACTCTGTTTGATTTTCCACGTGTCTCCAAACACCAACCATTTAAGCAAAATACCCATAAGATCCAGTGGCGCAATGCTCCCGAAGACCTAGTTGCCTGGCAGCAAGGCCAGACCGGAATTCCGATTGTGGATGCCGGCATGCGGCAAATGCTGGCGACAGGCTGGATGCATAACCGGGTCAGGATGATCACTGCGATGTTCCTGTGTAAGAACTTGCTGATCGACTGGCGACTGGGTGAAAGCTGGTTTATGCAGCATCTGATTGATGGCGATCTGGCTGCGAATAACGGTGGCTGGCAATGGTGTGCGTCAACTGGCATGGATGCCGTGCCCTACTTCCGGATTTTTAATCCGGTCAGCCAGTCCCTGAAGTTTGATCCCAATGGAGACTATATCCGCGAGTGGGTGCCTGAACTGGCGCATCTGGATGTCAAATCCATTCATGAACCTTATGCCAAAAATCCTGATCTGGAACTGGATTATCCAAAACCGATTGTCGATTTAAAAGCCTCTCGTGTACGAGCCATAGAAGCCTTTAAGCAGATTTAGAAGAAACTATCACTTCATCTAATATGAAAAGCCTCCAGTATCAGAGGCTTTTTATTTTCATATCAAGAATAAAAACTTGGATCAGGCACTTTCCCGGTCAGGATCCACTCCCCAACTTCCTGATATTTATAATCTACCGGATCATGTAAGGTCTGGGTGCGAACATTACGCCAGAAACGGTCCAGATTCAGTTTGGCCGTGGTCGCACGCGCGCCCATCACCTGAAAAATATTCTGGGTGATATAGAGAGATGTATTGGTGGCCGCGATTTTGGCTATGGCAATCGCAACTGAAACTTCACCACGCTGTTCAGCAGTGAGATCATTGCCCAGATCCCAAGCAGCTTGTAAGGTTTGAATCGCTTTATCAGCTAGCAAACGCACGCTTTCCAGCTGCACATAAAAATCGGCAAAATGCTTCTGGATAAAGGGGTCATTCACTGCATCTTCTACCAATGATTTTGACCAGGCTTTTTGGGTTTGTACGGTTTGTTTGGCCACTTCAAATGCGCCTTCTGCTACACCGAGGAACAGATGCACAAAAATCAATTGGGCAATTAAAGGACGTAAGCTTGAATACGGCGTACTGAGTGGACCCGGATTTAAAAGCAATTCATCTTCATGAATTTTGACCTGCTCGAAATGACTGGTGCCGCTATCAGTCTGACGTTGACCCATATTATTCCAGTCACCGAGAAAACTTACGCCCTTACGTGCTGTTGGAATTACCCCAATGAGTAATTTTCCAGCGTCGTTATAGCCTGAGCACAGTAAAATATCGGAATCAATAGAGCCAGAACAGAAACTTTTATTTCCATCAAAAATATATTCTTTTTCAGCAACTTTTGTTGCGGTAGTACGACGGTCCAGTGGATTTAAGGTATTGCCCCAGAACAGGTTTTCCCGAGCAGTCTGCTCAAACCATGGACCATATTGTTCCGGTTGGGAAAATAATTGAACCGTTGCAATCAGCAAATGATGAAACCCATAAACATGTGCCAATGAACTATCGACTTGGGCAATGATTTGAATGGTTTTAAAAATCGTCTGCCAGTCTGCTTCCTGACCACCATACTGTTTTGGAATGGACAGGCCCAGCAAGCCACTCTGGCGAATCAGATCACGCTCGGCTTTAGGATTACCGCCCTGCTTGTCACGAACTGCGGCCGTTTGGGCAAAAGTTTCTGCCAGTTGCTGGGCAATTTGCAGGGGAGATTGATCTAAATATTGTTGTCGTACATTCATTCTTTTGACCTAAGTTCAGCATGGTTTTAGCTTAGCAGATTGCAGCTTGGCACTATATTCGAAAGCATGCAGAGCTTATTCCTGAGACAAAAATACCGGCAAATAATGCCGGTATTTGAACGTCCCAAACTTATGCTTGATTGCGCTGCACTTCAGCAATCAATTGATCTACCACCTGTGGCTCCGCCAATGTTGAAGTATCACCCAGACTATCCAGTTCATTGGCAGCAATCTTTCTTAAGATCCGGCGCATAATTTTTCCTGAACGCGTTTTAGGTAAAGCGGGTGCCCAGTACAAGGCATCTGGCGTTGCCACTGGCCCTAAAATTTTACGTACCCAAGCTACCAGTTCACCGCGCAGCTGTTCAGTACTTTCAGTCCCTGCCTGCAAGGTGACAAAGGCACAAATCCCCTGACCTTTGATGTCATGCGGCATACCCACCACAGCCGCTTCGGCAACAGCTTCATGGGCCACCAGTGCACTTTCAATTTCTGCCGTACCCAGACGATGGCCTGAGACATTGAGTACGTCATCGACACGACCAGTAATCCAGTAATAGCCATCTTCATCACGACGTGCGCCGTCACCCGTAAAGTACGTTCCCGGATAGGTCGAGAAATAAGCTTCAATAAAGCGACCCGGGTCACCCCAAATGGTGCGCATCTGACCTGGCCAGGAATCTTTAATTACCAGATTGCCTTCTGCCACCCCTTCAATTTCCTTGCCTTCTGCATCGACAATGGCTGGTTGTATACCAAAAAATGGTCGGGTTGCAGAACCCGGTTTCAGGTCAGTCGCGCCCGGTAAAGGCGTAATCATAAAACCACCGGTTTCGGTTTGCCACCAGGTATCAATCACTGGACAGCGGCTTTCACCAACTACCGAGTAATACCAGTTCCAAGCTTCCGGGTTAATCGGCTCACCGACCGAACCTAAAATTCTCAGGCTGCTACGATCACTTTCCCGCACATAGGCATCCCCCTCACGCATCATGGCACGAATGGCAGTTGGTGCGGTATAGAGAATGGTCACATTGTGCTTGTCGACGATATGTCCGGTACGTGCCCAGCTTGGATATTGTGGTACCCCCTCAAACATGACCGTGGTTGTACCATTAGAAAGCGGACCATACAGCACATAGGAATGCCCGGTAATCCAGCCGACATCGGCAGTACACCAGAACACATCATCCTGTTTGATGTCAAAAACTTCGCGGAAGGTGCAATTCACATAAGTCAGATAACCGCCTGTGGTATGCAGTACGCCCTTAGGTTTTCCGGTTGAACCCGAGGTATACAGGATAAACAGTGGATCTTCCGCATTCATCGGCTCAGGCGGACAGATCTCATTCACGGTCATAATTTCCATGTGATACCAGAGATCACGTCCCTGTTGCATTTCCACCGGATTGCCAGTGCGATGTACAACGATGACATGTTCAACCGATTCGGTGCCAGCAATTTTCAGCGCTTCATCCACATTGGCTTTCAATGGAATGGCTTTACCACCACGCATACCCGAATCTGCGGTAATCACCATTTTGGCCTGACTGTCCTCAATCCGGCTAGCCAGAGAATCAGGTGAGAAACCACCAAACACCACACAATGCACTGCACCAATCCGGGCACAGGCCAGCATGGCAATTGCGGCTTCCGAGACCATTGGCATATACAGCACCACCCGGTCGCCTTTTTTAATCCCGTTTTTTTTCAGAACATTGGCGAAACGGCAGGTTTCATCATAAAGCTCATGAAAAGAAATAATCTTGTGACGGGACGGATGGTCCCCTTCCCAGATAATCGCCGGTTTATAAGGATGTTCTTTAAGATGGCGATCCAGACAGTTGGCAGTGACATTGAGCTGGCCATCTGCAAACCATTCAATTTTAAAATTGTCTTTATCAAAACTGGTATTTTTAACCTGGGTAAAAGGTTTGATCCAGTCCAAGCGCTGTGCCTGTTCAGCCCAGAACTGATCCGGTTGTTCAATGGATTGCTGATAACGTTCAAAATACTCTGTATCAGTGGTACGTGCGGTTTTCTTAAATTCTGCTGGTACTGGATAGATTTCTTTCATTGTTCGCTTCCTTGATCTTGTTCTATCTCATCACGAGAGCTTGATGGCATTTTGTTGATTGTTTTTTATGCATAATGGCAGTATGTACTGCATATTTCAAATCCGACAATCATGCTTTCGTCGTAGATTATTTATTCAAATTCAATCAGAATAACTTCGGATAATGCTCAGCTATGGCCAAAGTCAGCTAGATATTGCTATCGTCAAATAAAATGAGTCGCCCACTCTCGCTGTATTTTATACAGGCTTAGGATCTTGCCCATGAATTCAACTGAACCTTCCTATTTCCCTCCCCCTTTTCCTGCAGCAGATCATCCCTTATCGATCAGGGGCCGATTTGGACGTTTGAGTTTTATTGCCTGGTCTGCATTTTTACAGTTTATTTTCTTATGCAGCAGTATTGCGCTAGGTTTAAGTATTGATATTGTGAACATTGCCAGCCTATCGGTAGATTCAAACTGGCAAATTTCCCTGCATGGCTTATCCAGCCTGTTTGCCTTGGCGATCATGCTGGTCTACCTGTATTTCGGTATTGTGATTACGGTACGGCGCTTACACGATCTAGACCGCAGTGGCTGGTGGATGCTGCTATTCTTCGTGCCTTTGATCAATCTGTTTGTCTGGATTTATATCCTGCTTTTTCCGGGAACAAGAGGCAGCAATCAGTATGGCCCGATACGTACAAGCCCCGTCTGGGAAAAAATTGTGGCCTGGCTGGTAATCATTTTTACCGTACTGAGCCTGTTGGCGACGACTGCGTTATTCTCTTATATGAGTGAAGGTGAGCCTTCAAGAATCCCAAGTGAAGTGAAACAAAAAACGACTGAGTTCTTTTAAGACAGTTGTGTCTATTTTACATAAATATATTGTGTATAAATTTCGTTGTTATTAATTTTTTGCTGTAGTTGAGGCAAAATAAGCGAAATTTAAATTGTGGAGTTTTTGTGGCTGAGCAAGAAAATACTTTAAGCCAAGTAACTGAAGGGACGACTGAGCTCCTGCATCAGGCGACTGAAAAAACTGCCCAAACCGTGATCGAACATACCTCCAAGTACAATGATGCCTATAGCACCATTGATAAGATCATGGAAGGTTTCTGGGAGCGTGTGCCTTATTTCTGTATTGCGCTAATAGTCATTGTCATTTTCTGGTTACTGTCAAAACTATTTAAGTTTTTTGTCCGTAAGACTTTAGAAAACCGTACTTATACCCGACAGAATCTGGTGCTGGTGCTGAACCGTGTCGGTAGTACCGTGATTGTTTTCTTTGGCGTATTAATCGGGCTGGTGATTGCAATTCCAGGCTTCACCCCAGGTCAGCTGATGAGTGCGCTTGGGATTGGTTCGGTGGCGATCGGTTTCGCATTTAAGGATATTTTCCAGAACCTGCTCTCAGGCGTACTGATTTTGCTGGGGGAACCCTTCAAGATTGGCGATGACATTATCGTGAATGGTCTGGAGGGTACCGTAGAAGATATCCAGATTCGTGCAACCTTTTTACGCTCGCCAGATGGTCGTCGTATCGTAATTCCAAATGCTACGGTCTATACCAGTGCAGTCACGGTGAATACTGCTTATACCCGTCGCCGCTGTGAATTTTCGGTCGGTATTGGTTATGAAGATGATATCCAGAAAGCCAAGGATATTATTACTGCAATTCTGGATAAAGATCCGACCATCCTGAGTCAACCTGCATTTAGCGTCAATGTGATTGCACTGGCAGACTTCTCGATTACCCTCAAAGCATTATGGTGGGTCAATACCACTGAAACAGGCATAGGTACCTCAATCAGTGCAGTTCAGGAACGGGTAATTCAAGCCTTTGCTGAACATAACATTTCGATTCCATATCCGGTGCAGGAAGTGAAAATCTATCGTGGCGATGGCCATGAAGATGCTTCAGCTCGCGCTAAACAGTCGACCTAAAACATACGAAATTGCCGTTTCAGTACGGAGAATACGGTTGCCAAGGCTCACTGCCTGGCAGCCGTTTTTTATGAACAAATCGACCTCATAAGGAATAAAGCCACCTTCCGGGCCAATGACAATCGTGCAAGGATGCTGAAGTGCGTATGGCATCGGCTGTTCCGCATAAGGATGTGCAACAAAGGCTGGACGGTCAGCTGTAATGAGTCCCGGTAAGATATCTTCGACAAAAGGTTTAAAGCGTTTATACAGCTCAATTTTCGGAGCAAGCGTATCCCCTGCCTGTTCTAAACCAAGATCTACATAATGATTCAGCTGCTGCAAAAATGGTGTCTGCCAATAGCTTTTATCCACCCGATAGCTATGCAATAAAATGATTTTCTCTACGCCCATGGTCACAGCATCCATGATCAGACGACGCAAAACTTTAGGACGTGGTAAAGCTACAATTAGAGTAACAGGCAGCTTTGCAGGAACTGCTTCTTCTTGAATCGGTTTCAATAAAACTGCTTTTTCAGAAGTTTCGACAACTTCAGTTACATACCGTTTCCCTTCCCGAATTCCGACTTTTAATGTGTCACCGACCTGAACCTCAAGATGCTGTTGCAAATGTTCCAGCTGCCGCTTTGACGTAATTGACCATAGATCAGATTCGGTTTGGCGGGGATCAAGCAGGACGATATTCATAAAAAATTAACTCAACAAATCCATCACTGGATACGCGGAAACGTCATCCACAACTGTGTGAGGCAGGACTCTTTTTGCCTGATATAGGTTCTGCGATATCTCTGCAAAAAGATGGTATATGACGAGTTTTGTGGATGACAAATGGTTTTGTTACTTTTGCCGAAACAAAAGTAAAAGAAAGAAGAGTTCCTAGCATTAAATCTATAAAGATAAGGCTTAGTTTTAACCTTATACAGTCAATCCATGAAAATCAGCTTCTTCACAAATCAGAATATAATCAAAGATATTGATCAATCACCTGAATATGCTTTTCAAGTGAACCCTGATTTTGCTGCATCATCTTTTGAGCAGCAATATTCAAGCTTTCAGCTTTAGCTGAATTATTCAAAATCTCTAGTAAAGTCTCAGCCGCCTGCGTGGCATCCTGCACCACTTCTACCGCATGCGCCTGCGCAAACTCATCTACAATTGTCTGAAAGTTAAAATAGTTTTTACCCAGAATCGTTGGAACATTTAGCGCAATCGGCTCCAGAATATTATGCCCACCACCTGGTTCATTTAGAGAACCACCAACATAACAGGCTTGGCTCAAGGCATGCCAGAGCCACATCTCGCCCATAGAATCCGCCAGATAAACCTGAGTATCAGCTTCAATGCGCTGTCCCAAGCTACGGCGCTGGGTCCTTAAACCTAAGGACTGTGCAGCTTGGAACACCTCATCGAAACGTTCCGGATGGCGTGGCACCACGATACAAACTAATGCTGGATTTGCATCTAACGCAGCTTTAAGCTCAGACATCAATTGCTGTTCTTCAGGTGCATGCGTACTGGCGAGAGTAATAATCTTCCGGCCTTGCAAAGACCATTCCTGTCTCAACCCTGCCGCATGATCAATAAATTGCCGGGGTGCCATGATATCAAACTTGATATTGCCCAAGACCTGAGTTTTTTCTGAAGCGATACCTAGGTCAATATAACGCTGCTGGGTTGCTGTATCCTGAGCCAAAAGAGCCGTTAAATTCTTAAGCATGCCACGGGTTAGGCCTTTGACTTTGCCATAGCCTTTGGCGGATTTTTCAGAAAGACGGGCATTCAGTAATAGGCAAGGCACATTAAAATTCGCTGCCTGATCAATCAGATTTGGCCAGAGCTCGGTCTCCATCAATAACAGCAATTTAGGCTGATATTTTTGATAAAAATCACGAATCAGGGTTTTCTGGTCAGCTGGTAAATATACAGCCTGGAATAAATCTAAATAAGGTTCTTTCAAGAAGAGAGATTTGGCACGTGCCTGCCCGGTCTTGGTGGTATTGGTCACTAGAACCGGATGCCCAAATTTTAAATAATGCTCAATTAAAGGTTGTGCAGCATTGGTTTCCCCTACGGATACCACATGAAACCAGATCGACTGCAGGTTTTTAGGGGACTGGAAAGGACCAAAACGTTCCAGCAGTTCTTGTTGTAATTGTTCCGGACTGGTCGCACGTTTACGTATACGGGATTGATAAAGCGGTTTCGCTAGCGCCAAGGCTGCGTTATACCAGAATGGAGTAGCCACATTGCGCCCCAAAACAGATTCAATCGGCAAAATATAACAGAGCCACATCGACATGTTAATCGATGTGGCTCTTATTTCGAATTATTCTATGGTGCTTAATACCTTAACTTCTGCCAAAGTTGGATAATCAATATAACCTTCAGCCACCTGACTACCGATCATATTTTCCATTTTCAGCTCATTAAGCGGTGCATTCTGAAGCAGACGCTCGTATAGATCAGGATTCGCAATGTAGGCTTTACCAAATGCGACTGCATCTGCCTTTTCAGCTGCCAGTAGCTCAATCGCATCTTCACGACTCAGTTGCATATTAGCAATATAAGGTACTCCACCTGAACGCTCTTTCATATATTCAGAAATACTGTCTTCAGCCAGATATTCACGAGTAAAGAAGAAGGCAATCTTGCGCTTGCCCAGCTGCTCCATGGCATAGCCAAATGTTTCACGTGGATCATTATCACCCATGTCATGGTCATCGCCACGCGGCGCAAAATGCACCCCTACACGATCCGCACCCCATACTTCAATCAGTGCATCAGTTGCTTCTAGCAGGAACCGTGTACGGTTTTCCACTGAACCACCGTATTCATCTTCACGCTGATTGGTTTTACTTTGCAGGAACTGATCAATCAGATAACCATTGGCAGCATGTAATTCAACACCATCAAAACCGGCGTCTTTAGCACGAATCGCAGCTTGCTTGTATTGCTCGGTAATCGTGTGAATTTCAGAAACTTCCAAAGGACGCGGCGTAACGTATGGACGTTTTGGACGTAACAAGCTGACATGACCCGCCTGTTGTACTGCACTTGCAGAGACTGGTGTTTCACCATTTAACAGATCCGGATGCGATACACGGCCAACATGCCAAAGCTGGGCAATGATTAAACCGCCCTTCTCATGAACCGCTTGAGTGACCTTTTTCCAGCCTTCGACCTGAGCATCGGTAAACAGTCCTGGAGTATTTAAATAGCCATTGGCTTCTTCAGAAATCACTGTAGCTTCAGAAATGATCAGGCCAGCACTTGCACGTTGCGCATAGTATTCAACCATCATTGGGGTTGGAACGCGATCAGCAGTTGCGCGGCTACGGGTCAGCGGCGCCATGATGACACGGTTTTTAAGCTCTAACGCACCGAGCGTTAAAGGAGAATTTAATTCAGCCATCGTTACTCCCACCTGTTAAAGGTGTTGTTGTAGGTGTTCGATAAATTGCTGAATCAAAGTTTCATTGCGGGAGAAATATGACCACTGTCCATGCTTGGTCGCAGTGATCAGGCCAGCCTGCTGTAATACCGACAGGTGATTGGACATGGTGGACTGGGAAACCTGGCCCAAACATTCAATTTGACCTGCACAGACCCCACGTTGAAAGCCACCACACTCTTCCGCAGACAGATATTGCTCCGGAGATTTTAACCACTCCAGAATTTGTCGACGGGTCGGATTGGCTAAGGCTTTAAAAATTAGATCAAGGTCCATAGGCACATCACAATCAGTGGCGCAACGAAACTTCATTCAGCATCTGCGACCATTATATCGTATTTTTTCGATTTATATATCGAATAATTTAGATATAAGAGTCACAGTCTGTTAAAGCTTTGTTACGCCAGCTTTTAAACGATTTCTTACAGGCCCTGTTTCAGGCTTGCTTCGATAAATTTGTCCAGATCACCGTCCAGAACTGCGCCAGTATTGGAGGTTTCTACCCCTGTACGCAAATCCTTGATACGTGAGTCATCAAGGACATAAGAACGGATCTGGCTACCCCAACCGATATCAGACTTGGAATCTTCCAATGCCTGTGCAGCTTCATTACGTTTATTCATTTCCAGCTCATATAGCTTGGCACGTAATTGCTTCCAGGCATGGTCACGGTTGGCATGTTGTGAACGCTGGTTCTGACATGCCACCACAATACCGGTTGGAATATGGGTTAAACGCACTGCAGAGTCAGTTTTGTTAATGTGCTGACCACCCGCGCCTGACGCACGGTAGGTATCGGTACGGACATCTGAAGGATTGATTTCAATTTCAATATTGTCATCCACTTCAGGTGAGACAAACACGGCAGAGAATGACGTATGACGACGGTTGCCCGAGTCAAATGGTGATTTACGTACTAAACGGTGTACCCCAGATTCGGTACGTAACCAGCCATAGGCATACTCACCTTCGACACGAATCGTCGCGGATTTAATCCCGGCGACATCCCCGTCAGATTCTTCCATTAATTCAGCTTTAAAACCATGACGTTCGATCCAGCGCATGTACATACGTAGCAGCATAGACGCCCAGTCCTGTGCTTCGGTACCGCCTGAACCTGCCTGAATTTCTACATAGCAAGGGTTTGGATCCATCGGGTTGCTGAACATACGACGGAACTCAAGCTTCGCCAGTTCTTCTTCAGCCGCATTCAGCTCAGCCTGCACATCTTCAAGCATGGCCTCTTCATCTGCTTCAACCGCAAGGTCAAGCATTGCCTGGGCATCTTCAAGCTGGGTGGTTAAGCCGTCCAGTACATTGAGTACATTCTCAAGCTCGCCTTTTTCTTTGGCCATGGCCTGAGCACGACTCTGGTCATTCCAGATTGCCGGGTCTTCTAATTCACGCAGGACTTCTTCTAAACGCTCTTTTTTCAGATCGTAGTCAAAGATACCCCCGTAGTGTTTGACCACGTTCGTTTAAGTCTTTTAATTGGTTTAGATACGGATTAATTTCCACGTGAATTTCTCTCAATCAAAATTAGGTATAAATTCTTAGGTCAATATTATATCACAGTCTATTTCCGCTATTTTAACGATCCATTCAGTCTAAGGCTCGAATGTCTTGAGTATTTAGACCTGTATTTCCCTCATCCAATTTTCAACATTTCATAAGCTCTTTTGCGTCTTTTTATCCGAAATTTTTATCGGCTTTTTAGCCTCATTTTTATGACCGAAATATAATTTTGCAATTGATTTTATAATCTAGGATTTCTTAGTGTGCTGTATAAAAAATCAGCAAATTCAATAGATTCCACAATATCTACACACTTTTAATAAAACACTACATTATAAATTTAATTTTATTATTCAGTCACTTGTTTAGCAAAAATTACACAAGATTACGCTATTCACATTACTGTAACTTTCCTTTGATTGACGATTATTGGAATTGGTCTAGACTGAAAGTTGTAACAAAAAGTGTAATGTTTTTAACTCATGATTTGAGGGGTAGTAACCATGAAAAAATTAGCGATTACTTCGGCACTACTTTCAGCAATAGCAATGACTGGTACAGCAGCACATGCTTACCAAGCAGAAATTGGTGCATCAGCAGGAGTGGTTGATCCTGACAACGGTGGAACTAGTGGTTCTTTCGGCGTTGATGGTACATATTACTTCAATCCAGTTCAAACACGTAATGCACCATTAGCAGAAGCAGCATTCCTTGACCGTGCAAGCAATGTAAAAGCCGAATATCAGTACAATGAAATTGGTGATTCTGAAGCGCATCGTTATGGCGTAGGTGCAGAGTACTTCGTACCCAATTCTGACTTCTACCTAAGCGGTAACGTCAATGGTCACGATCTGCAAGACAATGATGATCTAGAAAATGATTTAACCACTTATGCAGCTGAAGTTGGTTATCTGCCAGCGCCAGGTCTATTGATTGCGGCGGGTGTGAAAGGTTGGGATAATGACGATGATGATGGCGTAGATCCAACATTGCGTGCTAAATATGTAACTACACTTAGCAACGGTAAAGACATCAACCTGGAAGCAGGTGCAGCATTTGGTGATCTAGATGAATACAATCTGGCAGCAGATTATTTCATCGACAAAACCTTGAGTGTCGGTGCTGATTATCACAACAATGATATTACCGACAAGAGCGAATTTGGTATCAATGCACGTAAGTTCATTAACCAGCAAGTGAGCTTAGAAGGCCGTGTCGGCTTTGGCGAACAGTTTAACAATGACTACAATACCTTTGGTGTAGCAGCGAAATACCGCTTCTAATCCAAACTAAGAAATTTCATTATAAAGAAACCCATCTTCGGATGGGTTTTTTATTGCACTTTAAACAAGCATTTAGGTAGTTTTTGCACATTGACGGGGCGATTATCATCTGTACAATTTGTTACAACTGTTAATAAAACAGCCATATTTTATAATAAAGAGAGAACTCTAAATGCTTAAGAAACTTACTCTTGCTACAGCACTTATTGCTAGCCTAGGAACTGCTCACGCTTATCAAGCTGAAGTAGGCGGTACGATTGCTCTGGTTGATCCAGACAATGGGGATACTTCTACTGGTTTCGCAATTGATGGAACTTACTACTTCAATCCAGTTCAAGTTAAGAACTCGCCTCTTAATGAAGCAGCATTTTTAAATCGTGCAAGCAATATCAATGCAGCGGTTTCTTATATTGATTACGATTTATATGATGAAACGACATTTGGAGTAGGTGTTGAGTACTTTGTAGCGAACTCTGATTTCTATGTAAGTGGCACTATCGGTAACATCAACCGCGATTCCGGTTTTGCCGATGGAGATACAACTTTTTATTCAGCAGAATTAGGTTATTTACCGGTTCCTGGTCTATTACTGGCTGTTGGCCTAGCTGGTTATGACAATGACGCAGGCGATGATGTAGATCCAACTTTACGTGCCAAATATGTAACACAAGTCGGTCAATACGATATGAACTTCGAAGGTGGTGCAAGTTTCGGTGATATCGATACTTACAACCTAGGCGCGGATTTATATCTCGATAAAACTTTCAGTGTTGGCTTAGGATTCTCTGACTCTGATCTAGAAGGTAATGATGTTTTTACTATCCGTGCCAAGAAATTCTTTAACCAACAAGTTAGCTTAGAAGGTTCGATTAATTTTGCTGATAATGCTGATATCTTTGGCATACGTGGTGCATACCGCTTCTAATCTCTCCGATTAAAAGCAAAAAAACCGCTCACTCGAGCGGTTTTTTTTGGCCTATTGTTCTAAATGAATAATTCGCATTTGTAGGCTGACATTGCCATTAAAGACATTTTTATCCAGTTCATAGACCAGACGTACATGCTGCTTCATTGGATCAAATTTGTATTTATCGATAGCACTAAAGGCAATCGCATCCACAACCTGCCCATTCTCTAAAGCAACACGCAATTTCAGATGTACCTCCTTGAGCCAGCGGTAATCCAGAATCTTAAAGACGCCTTCAAAAATCGGCTGAGGAAACTTTTGTCCCCATGGACTTAAGTTTTGCAGTAAATCCACCGTTTCAATTTGGAAAGCTGATGCCGGTAGTTCCCCATCCGTCCACAGCGTAGCGGTAAATAGGCTTTCATCCATCTCTGCAATTAGCTGTTCAAACACCTTTTTAAATTCAGCAAAATGCTGCTTTTTAATGGTTAATCCCGCTGCGGCCGCATGTCCACCGAAATGGCTGACCAGATGCGGATACTGCTCTGCTATCCGTTCAATGCTATCCCGGATATGAATCCCTTCAATGGAACGTGCTGAACCTTTGATATGAATACCATCTTCATCAGCAGCAAAGACTATACTTGGACGATGGAACTGTTCTTTTAAACGCCCCGCTACAATCCCGATCACACCCTGATGCCAGTGCTGTTCAAACATGATCAGTGCGGCAGGCAAAGTATTCTCATCCAGCTGGATTTTTTCCAGTTCAGTCAAAGCTTCCTGCTTGATTTTGCTTTCTACCTGACGACGTTCGACATTCAGTTTATTCAGCTGTTCTGCGAGTGGATAAGCGGTTGCCAGATCCAGAGCGAGCAAACACTCAATCCCGATATCCATGGTTTCCATACGACCCGCTGCATTAATACGTGGACCAAGTACAAAACCCAGATCCTGCGCTTTGAGCGTGGCAGCATCACGACCAGCAATTTCCAGCAAAGCACTGATACCAGGTCGGCAAAGATGCTGCTGAATCCGTTTTAAGCCAGCATCCACCAGAATACGGTTGTTATAGTCCAGACTTGCAACATCTGCATAAGTGCCTAAAGCCACTAGATCCAGATAATTGGTAATAACCGTTGAAGATTTACCGAGCTTTTTACGATGAGTCGATAGATTCGCCAAGACATAAAAAGCTACCCCCACTCCCGCCAAGGCCTTACTTGGAAAATCACAACCTAACTGATTGGGATTGACTACAGCTTCTGCTGCAGGTGTAGGCTTGGTGGTTAAGTGGTGATCGGTAATAATCACCTGCATACCATGATCCTGCGCCTGCTTCACACCTTCATGACTGGAAATCCCGTTATCCACCGTAATTAAAAGATCCGGCGTAAAATTGGCAAAAGCCAGATCTGCAATCGCAGGTGTCAGGCCATAACCATACTTAAACCTATCAGGAACCAGATACTCAACATGGGCACCCATATCACGCAGGGCTAAAACCATCAGTGTTGTACTGGTCGCCCCATCAGCATCATAGTCACCGACAATTACGATTTTCTGGCCAGTATCTATAGCCTGATCAATTAGCTGAATTGCTTCCGGCAAGCCTTTCATGGTCGGAGCCAACAGATGCTTGAGTTTAAGCTCCAGCTCCTGTTCAGATTCCACACCACGGCGTGCCAGAATATCAGCTACAAATGAAGGCACGCCCTGAAAAGATTCAGGGCGTGTCAGTAAAGGTCTTTGCTTGATTTCAAGTTTAGGCATTGTTATGGCATCAATCGTTGTAGTTTCCACGCCCCATCGATTTTTTCATAACTCAGGCGGTCATGTAAACGGTTTGGACGGCCCTGCCAGAATTCATAATAATCTGGCTGCAAACGATAGCCGCCCCAAAATCCCGGTTTATCCAGCTCTTCCTGATTGGCGACCTGCTGATGCAGATCCCAGAAACGTTGCTGTAGTTCTTCACGACTCGCAACCATACCGCTTTGCGGGGTACTGATATGAGCAGCGATCTGACTTTCACGTGGACGTTTATGATAATAGTCAGTTGATTCTTCTTCCGAAATTTTAACTACCTTTCCGCTAATCCGGATCTGACGTTCCTGTTCCTGCCAGTAAAACAGTAATTCTGCATACGGGTTTTCGGCCAGATCCAGACCTTTCTGACTATCATAATTGGTATAGAAATCATAACCCGCTTCAGTGGCACCACGCAGCAACACTGTGCGCACATGCGGACGACCCTGTGCATTTGCGGTTGCCAATGACATGGCATAGGGTTCATGCAGCTGTGCAGCAAGTGCATGGTTAAACCACTGCAAAAACTGCATATGCGGGTTGGGATTGACCTGATCTTCGTGTAGCTCGCCTTTTTGATAGTTCAGACGCAGTTCGCTTAGATCCTTAATCAGATCGCTCATTTACTCTTCCCCCATTTAAGCGGCGTTGGCACGTACCGCATCAGCCAATGAATTTGCCAGTGTGGTCACCTCTGCAAGATCCTCACCCTCAACCATGACACGGATCACCGGTTCAGTCCCTGATTTACGGATCAGTAAACGGCCACGGCCTTTGAGCTGCTCTTCAGCTTTGTTAAATTCTGCAGTCAAAGCAGGCACTGAGTACGGGTCAAACATGGTATTCAGACGTACATTCACCAAGACATTTGGCAATAATTTAAAATCAGCCACTAACTCGTGCAGTGCTTTCTTCTGCTCGACTATCACGGTTAAGACTTGCAGCGCAGCAATAATCGCATCGCCTGTGGTGCTCTTGTCTAAAGTCAGGATATGGCCTGATGGCTCACCACCAATCGACCAGCCTTTTTCTTCCAGACCTTGCAGTACATAACGGTCACCGACTTTAGCACGTAGCAGCTCTACTCCGGCTTTTTCCAGTGCCAGTTCCAGCGCCATATTGCTCATCAAGGTACCGACGATACCCGCCGGCTTGTTTTTTGCCTGAGTCGCGAGGATATACAAAATATGATCGCCGGTAATTTGCTCACCATTTTTATCGACCATGATCACACGGTCTGCATCACCATCGAAGGCTATGCCTAAATCAGCTCCATGCTCAACCACTGCTTTTTGCAGATTTTCTGGATGAGTCGAACCACAGTTCTCATTGATATTCAGACCAGTCGGTTCGTCATAGATGGAAATGACTTTTGCACCCAACTCACGGAAAACCGCAGGGCCAACGCTGTAAGCTGCACCATTGGCACAGTCAACAACAATGGTTAAATCATTCAGGTCTAAATGGTATGGGAAGGTTGATTTACAGAATTCGATATAACGGCCATTGGCATCTTTCACGCGGAAACTTTTACCCAAGTTCGCGTTATCTTCGATCACCAGTTCTTTTTCCAGCTCCTGGTTGATCTCATCCTGCAAAGCATCAGGCAGTTTTTTGCCTTCACTCGAGAAAAACTTAATCCCGTTATCAAAATATGGGTTATGTGACGCAGAAATGACAATGCCGAGGCTGGCATGCAAAGCACGGGTCAAATGGGCAATTGCAGGAGTCGGTAATGGACCCAGTAAATGTACATAAACACCTGCTGCGTTCAGGCCTGCCTGTAGCGCAGATTCCAGAATATAACCCGATAAACGGGTATCTTTACCCAGTACCACCAATGGCTTGTTTTTTTTGCTATTTCGTTTTAATACTTTTCCTGCCGCAAAACCTAATTTCAGGGCAAATTCAGGTGTAATCGGTAACTCACCAAATTTTCCACGAATACCATCGGTACCAAAATAACTCATGCTTTGTCTCACTTCTTAGCGGGTGATTTACATCATCCTTTTTCATTGTGCAACACTGTACACCAAAACAAAAAAGCCGTCATGAGTATGACGGCTTTTTTAGAGTAAACAATCAGCGAAAGTTAGCCCATACGATAGTTTGGCGCTTCTTTGGTGATGGTTACATCATGCACGTGAGACTCAGACATACCGGCAGATGTGATTTTCACAAACTTGGCATTTTGACGCAGATCATCAATGGTTGCAGAACCGGTATAGCCCATAGAAGAACGCAGACCGCCCATCATCTGATGCACGATATTGCCCATTGGACCTTTGTACGGTACGCGACCTTCAATACCTTCAGGAACCAGTTTTTCAGCACCGGCTTTAGAGTCCTGGAAGTAACGGTCAGCAGAGCCAGTCGCACCAGCCATCGCACCCAAAGAACCCATACCACGGTAAGCTTTGTAGTAACGACCCTGGAAGAATTCAACTTCGCCTGGTGCTTCTTCAGTACCCGCCATTAATGAACCCACCATGATGGTGCTTGCACCAGCGCCAATCGCTTTTGCCATATCACCAGAGAAACGGATACCACCATCAGCAATTAATGGAATCTGCTCTTTCAAGGCACGCGCAACAGAATCAATTGCAGAGATTTGTGGCATACCAATACCAGCCACGATACGAGTCGTACAGATTGAGCCAGGACCGATCCCTACTTTCACTGCGTCCGCACCCGCATCAAGTAATGCAAGCGCAGCATCACCAGTGGCGATGTTACCGCCGATCACTTGAACTTGTGGGTAGTTCTGTTTCACCCAGCGTACACGCTCGATCACACCCGCAGAGTGACCATGTGCAGTGTCCACAACAATCACATCTACACCAGCATCAACCAGTGCTTCTACACGGCTTGGTGTTTCAGCGCCAGTACCGACTGCTGCACCTACACGTAGACGACCTAAATCATCTTTACAGCTATTTGGATAAAGTTCCGCTTTACGGAAATCAGTCACCGTGATCAAGCCTTTTAATTCGTTGTTTTCTCCAACAACGATCACTTTTTCAATACGGTTTTTTTGCAATAAGGCCTGAATGTTTTCTTTCGATTCGCCTTCACGCACAGTCACCAGACGGTCTTGGCCTGTCATGATATTACTGACCGGCTGTTCCAGATTGGTTTCAAAGCGTGTATCACGGCCTGTCACGATACCCACCACTTTACCGTCTTTAACTACGGGCACACCGCTGATGTTATTCGCTTGAGTCACAGCGATCAGTTCACGTACTGTAGTTTCTGGGGTAACTGTGATCGGATCTTTCACCATACCGGCTTCAAATTTTTTCACACGGCGTACTTCTGCGGCCTGGGCAGCAATATCCATGTTCTTGTGCAAAATACCGATACCGCCATTTTGTGCCATCGCAATTGCCATACGTGACTCAGTCACAGTATCCATAGCTGCTGAAACAAGTGGGATATTCAGGTTAATGCCGCGAGTCAGGCGTGTCTTTAGAGAGACATCTTTTGGGAGAACAGTAGAGTAGGCAGGGAGTAATAGGACATCATCGAAGGTTAACGCGTCTTGAACGATGGTCAACATAACAGTCTCACTGGTAATTTCCGTGCGCTATTATAAACAAATTTAGCTCTAAATTTCATTGCAATTGCAAAATTTATTTTGTCTAAATCTGGACTTAGATTTAATCCGAATATCTAAACCTGTAAATTTGACTATTCAATCAACAATTTAAATATGCCAGAGCGGTCATCATATTTATTCGGTTTACAAAATCCCCTACTAATTTTTTCTCCCATAAAAAGCAGAGTCCATACCCTGCTTTTTAAATCTTGAGTTTGGATTTAGCTCACCCGTTCGAAATTATCATCGTTCTCGGCTTCATCCCGATCGATCTGGATGAAGGGAATCATATTATGAGCCATGCGGGCTTTATTACACTGCACATCAGCAACCTGTACTTCCTTACATGAAGTACTGCGTAGCTCATACATACCACAACTGACCTGTTCACCAATCGTACCTTGTAATGCAATACAGCGCGGATTTTTCTGATTGGTCCCTGCCATACACGAATACACTGATGTAACAGGTTCCGTATAGTGCTCAGGCATGGGAATCCCCTCTGCCCAATAAAATGAAACCCTGAAATAGGCGCAACATGCGCCACAACTTAAACATGCATCTTGTGTAGGAACTTGAGACAACATTTCTTATAAATTCTCGTCATCAAAAACAATTTTTTGCAGGCGGAAAATATAAAAAATGTTGTTTTTCTACTCAAGAAAAAATTTAAAATTTTCTTGAACTATTCAGGACAAGTAAAAACAGTTTCATCCATTAAATCAGTGCCACATTCCAGTGTTTCAATCCAGTCCAGAAACTGGTTAATCTGTTCTTTACCCACAAATGGTGTTCCATGCTGCGGCACAATCATGTCGACATCCATGGTACGTACCATCTGCACCCATAAACGAATCACCTTGTTATTGCACATGTAGCGTTGGTGAAATCCCTTCATTTTCGGAATGTGCGCCGCAAAATTTTCTAGTGGCTTTGAAGCATCCTCGACCATTGACGCACCCATATCACCAGAAAACAGGATCTTGGCAATCGGGTCATAAAACTGGAAATTACCGACTGAATGTAAAAAGTGTGCTGGAATGGCAATAATGCTGGATTGACCGAGTGGAATGATCTGACCATGATCCGGCAATTCAACCAGACGATCCAGCCAGTTACCTTTCATACGGTCACTCATAAAGGCTGAATTCAGATGTGGTAAGAAACGCGCCCAGAGCTTGGACGCGACCACTTTGGCATCGGTATAGACTAACCAGCGCGGCATCGAAGTGATAATGTCCGGATCCTGATGCGAGGCCATGACATAGTCCAGATTGGCCAGACGGGTATACTTGTTCAGTTCCATGGTGAGCGGCACATAAGTCAGGTCACCCCCCGGATCCAGTACTGCCGCACGGTTATTATCAATAATTAAAAACTGGTTGGCCTGAACGCCTTCACCTTTTACCAGGCTGGTAAAACTAATGCACTTGTGGATGCCATCATCGAATAAAACCTGTGATGTGGTACGTTCAAAAGCCATGCCCATTCCCCAAAATTTTTATGTAAAAAATGTATATTCTATAGGTGAATAACATATATTTATTTAGAGAAACTTACAATAAAAATCAGATCAATATTATCTATAATATCAGTTAATTAAGTCACATTTTTAGGCAAAAAATCCCGAGCAATTAGCTCAGGATTTACGATATCTTTAACACTCAAAATAAATAGTGTTGTGCCAATGCTGCCAGACCAATTATTAAGAAAACCAAAGCGCCAATTTTATGAATGAGCGAAATTGGTAATTTTTCTGCCAATTTATTACCAATAAATACCGCTGGTGCATTTACCAACATAATACCGATCGTAGTACCCAAAGTGACCCAACCAATACTGTCAAAGCGCGCGGCTAAAGCGACTGTTGCAATTTGAGTTTTATCGCCGATTTCTGCCAAGAAAAACAACACAAATGTGGCACCGAATACCCCATATTTTTGCCATTTATTGATACTTTCTGATTCATCATCCAATTCATCGGGAATTAACATCCACACCGCCATCGCAATAAAACCAAGCGATACAATCCACAGCAAGACTGTTGGGCTAAGCACTGTGGTGATCCATTGACCTAAGACTGCGGAAACGCCATGGTTGACGACTGTCGCCAAAAAGATTGCGAAGAGAATTGGAACAGGTTTACGAAAACGTGCGGCAAGTAATAGAGCAAGCAGTTGCGTTTTATCGCCCATTTCAGATAAGGCAACAACAGCTAATGAGATCAGAAAAGCAGAAAGCATGATGTGTTTCTCTGGCCAGCAATTTACATACCTATGACTCACCCCTCCTGCCAGCCATATCTGCAGAGTGGTAAATCAAAGGTCTTGCCAACAAAAGAAAGCTTCGAGAAGCTCATTTGGTTCTTTGCTATGATGACCATGCCCTGTTGAGCAAATATGTTGACCATCACCCTTCTGCTTTGCGCAAAAGGCGGCTACTCCCCAATGAAGTGCGCTCATTATAGCCAACCGTGTTTATATTTACAAATTGTCATATTAAAAAACCCTGCCGAAGCAGGGTCTTTATTTTTAAACATTCATGAATCAGATCAAGAGCGTACGAATATCCTTTAATAACTTGGTCAGCTTATTGGTAAAGCGTGCAGCATCTGCGCCATTAATTACCCGATGATCATAAGATAACGACAATGGCAGCATCAGACGTGGATCAAAGCCCTCACCATTCCATACCGGTTGCATAGTTGCTGGAGAAATACCCAGGATCGCCACTTGTGGCCAGTTCACCAACGGCGTAAATGCTGTACCACCAATTGAACCCAAGCTGGTAATGGTAAAATTCGCCCCTTGCAGATCTTTAGGTGACAATTTCTTGTCACGCGCTTTCTGGCTTAACTCACCCAGCTCAATAGCAATCTGCTTAATCGACTTCTGGTCCGGGTTACGTAATACAGGAACAGTCAAGCCATCTGGCGTCGCAACCGCAATGCCCATATGGATCTCATTACGTAGCAAAACTGATTTACCATCATCAGACAGGTGACCGGCAAACTCGCGCTCTTCTTTAAGCAGATAAGCCACAGCCTTGATAATGAAAGCCATAATGGTCAGGCCAATACCTTCTTTCTTGAAGTTGCCTTTCAGCTCATTACGCCAAGCTTCCAGCTCAGTGATGTCTGCTGCATCAAACTGGGTCACTTGTGGGATGTAGTTATTTAGCGATAACTGCGGAATCGAAACCTGTTGCAGACGCGTCAAAGCTTTCTCTTCTACCCCACCAAAAGCACTGAAATCAGGCAGTTTTGGCAAGCCTGCAGGAGCTGCAGCTGCCGCAGGTGCAGCTGTTGTTTGCGGTGCAGTCAGACGATCTTTCACATACGCAAACAGGTCTTCTTTCATTAGACGCTCATGCGGGCCAGAAGCTTTCACTTCTGCCAATACCACACCCAGTTCACGAGCCAGTTTACGCACAGCAGGACCGGCATAAACTTTGGCATTGGCAGCATTCTGCTCTTTGCTAAGCTTGTCTGCACTATGCATTTCAGGCGTCACAGCAGCAGTGTCAGCTTTTGGCGCTGCGGCTGGTGCAGGCGTAGCTTTAGCTGCAGGTGCTTCTGATTTTTCCGCTGGAGCAGCAGGTGCTGCTTGTCCTTCAGCTTCAATCGTAATCAGTGCCACGCCTTCAGAAACATTCTGGCCCAGCTCAACATGAATCGCCTTAATCACTCCGGCAGTCGTGCTTGGCACTTCTACTGTCGCTTTATCTGACTCGACCACAATGATGCTCTGATCTTTTTCAACCGTATCACCGACCTGTACCAGAATTTCTGCTACAGCTGCCTTGTCTACACCCAAGTCAGGTACTTTTACTTCAATATCGCCTGCAGGGGATGCCGCCTGTTGTGGTGCTGTTTCAGTTTTGACTTCAGGTGTTGCTTGAGCTTTTGGCTTTTCTTCCGCTTGAGGCGCTGCTTGCTCAGCAGCTGGTGCCGAATCTGTAGTTTTCACTGTCAGAATCAGCACTCCTTCTTTGACTGAATCGCCCTCCTGAATATGAATCGCCTCTACAGTACCAGCAACTGTACTTGGTACTTCAACTGTCGCTTTATCAGATTCAACCACGACCAGGCTTTGATCAACTTCAACTTCATCGCCAACCTGAACCAGAATTTCACCCACCAAGGCCTTTTCTACGCCAATATCCGGCAATTTCACTTCTACAGTAGATGTAGAAGTCGATTGAGAGGACTGTTCATTTTGGCTAGAGGTTTTAGGCTGATGTGTCGCCACTTCCTGCAGGATTTCCTCATCAGGCAATTCAGTTGGGGTATTTTCCGAAGTTTTGTCAGCAGCATCAGCTTCCTGACTTTCTACCGTACCGGCATCATCTTCAGCCTGCAGTTCGATCAGGACAGTACCTTCAGATACTTCATCACCCTGATTGATCAGGATGCTTTTAACTACACCTGCTGAAGTGCTTGGCACTTCAACAGAGGCTTTATCTGATTCCAGCAACACAATACTTTCATCTACAGCGATGGTGTCACCCACCTTCACCAGGATTTCTGCCACAGTTGCCTTATCTACACCAATATCTGGAGTCGTAATTTGCATGATTAGTTCTCCTCTTTGTAGTCAGCAACTGGATGCAATTCAGGAGTCGCCTGAGGTGCCCAAGCCACCGGACGATCAGTATCTAACTCAAAGCTAGAGATCGCGTCTTTCACTAAACGTGCATCGACTTCACCTTCATCTGCCAGTTTCTTCAGGGTTGCCACGACAATATGCGCAGCATCGACACCAAAGTAGCTACGCAGATTGCCACGTGTATCTGAACGGCCATAACCATCGGTACCCAAGGCTACGAACGGACGACTGTCTGGAAGATAGGCACGGATCTGTTCACTATAGGCGCGCATGTGATCGGTGGCCGATACCACAATACCGTCCTTGTCACGTAACTGCTGAGATACCCATGGCTCTTTCGCTTCTTCAGCCAATGGATGCAGGCGGTTATATTCTTCACATGCCATACCATCGCGAGCCAGTTCGTTAAAGCTGGTCACGCTCCAGACATTGGCATGAATCTGATATTCCTCACGCAGGATTTTCGCGGCCTTGATGACTTCACGCAGAATCACGCCTGAACCCATTAACTGAACCGTCGCCTTTTCGTCTTCTTCCAGCAGATACATACCACGCTTGATGCCTTCTTCTGC
This sequence comes from Acinetobacter sp. YZS-X1-1, assembly GCF_000804305.1. Lineage (NCBI taxonomy): Bacteria > Pseudomonadati > Pseudomonadota > Gammaproteobacteria > Moraxellales > Moraxellaceae > Acinetobacter > Acinetobacter sp. YZS-X1-1. The sequence goes on from NZ_JWHB01000005.1 coordinate 71,800, forward strand.
ACCTTGTGGCATTGGTGGATGTTCGTAGTTTTCGTTCATCAAGGTCAGATAATAGAACACACGTTCCTGATTTACATACATACGCTGCAGACCATCATGCACGATTACGGCAAGCTCATAGCCAAAGCACGGGTCATAAGAGACACAGTTCGGAATGGTATTGGCCAGAATGTGTGAATGACCATCCTGATGCTGCAAGCCCTCACCATTTAAGGTAGTACGGCCAGCGGTTGCACCTAGCAAGAAACCTTGCGCCTGTGCATCACCTGCTGCCCAGGCAATATCGCCGATACGCTGGAAGCCGAACATTGAGTAGTACATGTACATCGGGATCATTGGCAAGTTATTGGTTGAATAACTGGTCGCCAAGGCTGCCCATGCACTCATTGCACCGGCTTCGTTAATCCCTTCTTGCAGCATGTGACCGTCTTTGGCTTCACGGTAATGCATCAACTGTTCCTGATCTTCAGGGGTATATTGTTGACCATGCGCTGCATAGATCCCCAATTGACGGAACATCCCTTCCAGACCAAAGGTACGTGCTTCATCTGGAACAATCGGGACCACACGGTCCTTGATTGCTTTCTCTTTTAATAAGGCAGAGATGAGGCGAACCATGACCATGGTGGTGGACTGTTCTTTACCGTTTGAACCTTTAAGCACAGCATCAAAAACAGAGAGCTCAGGAATCGGTAAAGATTCGCTTTCTTTGCGACGTGCTGGCAGATAACCACCCAGTGCCTCACGGCGTGCCTTCATATATTTAATTTCAGACGAGTTTTCGCTTGGGCGGTAGAATGGAATTTCTTCCAGTTGTTCATCAGTAAAAGGCAAGTTGAAACGATTACGTACGTATTTCAATGATTCCAGCTGCATTTTCTTGATTTGGTGCGTCTTGTTCACCGCTTCAATTTCATCAGACAGACCATAACCTTTTACGGTTTTCGCCAGAATCACCGTTGGCTGACCTTTGGCCTTGGTCGCTTCTGCATAGGCAGCAAAGACTTTGTATGGATCATGACCACCACGGTTCAGATTATCGATATCTTCATCGCTCAGGTCTTTGACCAAAGCTTCTGCTTCTGGATATTTACCAAAGAAATGTGCGCGTGCGTAGGCACCACCTTTCACCTGGTAGCGCTGGTAATCACCATCTACTGCTTCTTCCATAATCGCTTTGAGTGCACCAGATTTGTCTTTATCCAGTAGCGGATCCCAATGACGACCCCAGACAACTTTAATCACGCGCCAGCCAGCACCACGGAATAATGACTCAAGTTCCTGAATGATCTTGCCATTACCACGTACCGGACCATCCAGACGCTGCAAGTTACAGTTCACCACCCAGATCAGGTTGTCCAGCTTCTCACGACCCGCCAGTGAAATCGCGCCTAAGCTTTCCGGCTCATCCATTTCGCCATCGCCCAGATAGGCCCAGACTTTACGGTCTTCTTCCTTAATCAGGCCACGGTTCATCAGGTACTTTTGAATATGCGCCTGATAGATCGACATGATTGGACCGAGACCCATCGATACCGTCGGGAACTGCCAGTAGTCTGGCATCAGGTAAGGATGAGGATAAGAAGGCAGGCCTTTACCGCCGACTTCACGACGGAAATTATTGAGATGCTCTTCAGTTAAGCGGCCTTCTAAAAATGAGCGGGCATAAATCCCCGGTGCACAGTGACCTTGATAGTAAATCAGGTCGCCACCGAAGCTGTCGTTATTGGCACGGAAGAAATGGTTAAAACCCACATCATATAAAGTGGCAGATGAAGCGAAGCTGGCCAAATGACCACCCAGGTCATCACCGGATTTATTTGCGCGAAGCACCATTGCCAAAGCATTCCAGCGGATCAGCGCGCGAATACGGCGCTCCATATCCTGGTCGCCCGGCATCGCAGGTTGTTCTTCTACAGAAATAGTGTTTAAGTAGGGAGTATTTAAACGCTGAATAGGAACATGTTTGGCAATTGCGCGTTGATAAAGTTTTTCAAGTAAAAAGGCGGCGCGCTCGGTTCCCATGTGCTGCAAAACGGAGTCAAAAGCGTCTTGCCATTCTTGGGTTTCTTGAGCGTCGGTATCTCCATAAAACGCCATAATCTACAGTTCCTGAAAGCCAAATTGATCACTTATATGTATCATATTTACGGCTTATGCAGGTATGGCTCTGGCTGAATGCGGTTCTGGAGTACTATTTATTATCTAAATATCCATTGACACTTTATTACACAAAGTAACAAAAAGAAGTCAATGATGGCGATTTTTTATACGACAGTTATAATTCTCGGTGATAATATAATATCTAAAAGCAATTAGACCGAACTCCTTCCTCCTTCTCTACTCCCTGGAAGAAATGTTCAGCCTAATTGCCTTAAAAGCGGTTTGATTGATATTTTATGAGTATCAAGTATCAGACGCATTAAAGTATTTCAGTTATTTTGAGCAAAGCTACGTTTAAGGTAACATTGCTAAATAAGTTGAAGGATTTTTACGTTGACCGTCTTTTACTACTTCATAGTGTAGATGAGGACCTGTACAACGACCTGTACAACCTACATTCGCAATATGATCACCGGCTTGCACCTGATCTCCCACACGTGCAATCAAGCGTGAAGCATGGGCATAACGAGTAAGGTATCCATTACCATGGTTAATTTCGACATACTGACCATAACCTGTACCCCAACCCGATTTGGTTACGATACCAGGACCAGTTGCGTAGATCGGTGTACCGCTTGCAGCAGCCAGATCTAGGCCTGAGTGATTTTCAGCACGACCACCCATGGTACGGCCGCCAAAATTTGAGCTGACACGCTTCATGTCTGGTAATGGATGAGCCACTAACCATGAATAAGGGTTATTTGAAGATGCAACTTTGCTGGATGAAGAATTGCCATATTTTTGGGCAATGGTCTGATTATTCAGTTCAACCGGCTTTTCGCGTAGCTGAACATTTAATTTAGTTTGTGCGGGAATATCAATATCTTCAGGATGGGTATAAGAACCCTGCGATAAAGTACGTGTTAACTGCTCAAGACGGTCAGGTGTAGCATCTTGTTGATTCAGATCCACTAAATCTGCAAAAGCTACTGAAGCAGCTGAAACCGAAATAGAAAATGCCAATAGGATACGTCGCATAGGCATATGCATAAAAAACCTCTCTAAACTGCTAATCGAGTTTCTTGAAGATCTCTTCCTTGATATCCACTTTAAGAAGCGCATAAGATTAAGACATAAACATGTAGGAATTATGTATGTCGGAACCTGTCAACGTCTTTCAAAAAACAAGAAAACAGATAAAAACAGGAAACTTTTCGTTTCTCTCATCACAAGTTTCTGCATGGCAGAAGCTTACGAAACTCGTACAACCGCTATTGCCTCAACCCGAACAATGGCAAGTTGCCTGCTATCAAAATGGTGTGTTAACGATTACTGGTGAAAACCAAGCCATGATTTCTCAATTGGCTTATCTTCAAAAGCAATACATCTCACAACTCTCTCAAATAAACGAATTAAAAGATCTCACTAAAATCCAGGTTTGCTTAAGGAATCCATCCCCTGTTCAACCGGTTCCAGAAAAATCTGAAAGAGCCTTGAGTCCAGAAACACAGGAATTACTTCGCGGTGCTGCTGACTTTATAAGCGACCCTAAGCTTAGCCAAGCTTTACTACGTTTGGCAAGCAATAAAAAGTAACATTGCAATGAGATGTAATAAATTCCAATGTTGTTTTTATGTGACAGGTGTCACATTAGATGCAGCTAAGTTATAACACAAAGACACAAAGACAAGGACTTATGTCACAGTTACATAACTAATTGGACATTGAGTTACGTCATCAAATGTTACAATTTCATAGCTGCTTGGGTCACTTTTCACGTTACGCAATAGTTGATTATTCAAAGCATGCCCTGATTTGTAACCATCAAATTTGGCAATGATCTGGTGGCCTAGCAGGTATAAATCACCTACTGCGTCCAGAATCTTGTGACGTACAAACTCATCCGAGAAACGCAAACCTTCTTCATTGACCACACCAGTTTCATCTACACCGATGGCATTTTCCAAGCTTGCACCCAAAGCCAGATTATTGGCTTTCAAGTAGTCAAGGTCTTTCATAAAGCCGAATGTACGCGCTTCACTGACTTCATAAACGAAGGTTTCTGTAGAAAAATCGATGCTGGCAGACTGATGTTCTTTTTTAAAGGCAGGGTGATCAAAATCAATAGTGAAATTTAGCTGAAAGCCGTCGTGTGGGCTGAAAATCGCCCGTTTATCATCGATCAGGGCTTCAACAGGTTTAATAATTTTAATAAATTTCTTTGGTGCATCTAGTTCTTGCAAGCCGCCCTGCATGAGCAGATAAATGAAAGGTCCGGCACTACCATCCATAATGGGAACTTCTGAAGCTGACACTTCAATAATCAGGTTATCAATGCCCAGTCCCGCAATGGCGCTCATCACATGCTCAATCGTACCCACTTTGGCATTTGACTGAACCAGATTCGAACACATGAAGGCTTCCTGGATCAATAAGGCATCCGCAGGAATATCGACAGGTGGATCCAGATCAATACGACGAAACACAATGCCCCCATCGGCGTGGTGTGGCACAAAGTTAATCATAACCTTCTGCCCACTATGAAGACCGATTCCGCTCGCTTTCACGATACGTTGCAGGGTACGTTGTTTCAACATGCTTTTTATCATCTGTTCACCAATAAAACCGCTATACGTTAGCATATTTGGCCATTGATAAAAAACAAAAGGTGGCTCTAAAGCCACCTTTTCTGTGCAATCATCGTAAACACATTCTGTTACATATTACTTACGCTGTTGATTTTTAAGATAATCTTGGATGCTCATTGGCGTTGGACGCGGGCTAGAAACTGAAGCTGCAGGATTAGCTGCTGCACCTGCTTCATTTTGCTGACGCTGAATTGCCGGTACATCATCATCTTCAACTACTGCCTGTGATGCTGATGGACGTGCTGCCTGTACATTCGCGCGTTTAGTCGGCTCAACCGAATCTGCAGCATGGCGAGTCAGACCAGTCGCAATCACCGTGACGCTGATTTCATCACGAGCATCAGGATCAAATACTGTACCGTAGAAGACCTGACCTTCGTCTAGATCCACGATCTGATTTACAACATCAGTAATTTCTTCAATTTCACCGAAGGTTACATCATCACCACCCGTCACGTTAATCAGAATACCTTTGGCATTCATGATGGTGACGTTATCCAGTAATGGGCTGCGAATCGCCTGCTCTGCTGCCTGACGTGCACGGTTTTCACCACGACCCAAGCCTACACCCATCATGGCATAACCACGTGTACTCATTGCAGTTTTCAGATCGGCGAAGTCAAGGTTAATGTGACCAGGACGTACTACCAAATCGAAAATACTACGTACCGCATTCAACAGTACATCATCCGCTTTTTTATACGCATCCTTCATTGAAATATCACGGAAGACTTTCAATAGACGCTGGTTTGGAATGATGATCAGAGAATCTACGTGCTGTTCTAGTGCTTCAATTCCCTTTTCGGCGGATTGCAGACGGCGTTTACCTTCAAAGTTGAATGGCGTAGTCACCACACCAACAGTCAGGATACCCATTTCTTTAGCAATTTCAGCAACGACTGGCGCAGCACCGGTACCTGTACCACCACCCATACCGGCAGTGACGAAAACCATATCAGTACCTTCAAGCTGCTGGCGGATCAGTTCACGGCTTTCTTCTGCTGCCGCTTGACCGACCTGTGGATTTGCTCCAGCACCCAGACCACGTGTACTTTGCTCGCCCAGCTGAATTTTAAATTCGGCTTCCATGCGATCCAGTGCCTGTTTGTCTGTATTGGCACAGACGAACTTTACGCCCTGGATATCGGACTGCAACATATGCTGTACAGCATTACCACCCGCACCACCTACACCAAATACAGTGAAACGGGCTTGACCATTGCTATCGCTATGATCTTCTTCGAAAAATTCAAATGAGGCCATGACCTATAAAATTCCTAATTCATAATTGGCAGTCACTAAGCCCGTATACTGCCTTAATCTTGATAAAAATTGTTTTTAAGAATGCTGCTCAAGCAGGCACTTGTCAAGTACAAGCCCGATTAACTACAACTTCCCAACAATATTCACAATAAAAATCGCTTAAAAGATCGCTTTTAACGTTTCGTTAAAACCTGACCATGCCCGTTTAATGCGCTGTGTCACTGATAACTTGTCCCCGTCTTCAGTTTCAACGAGGGTTTCCTGGGTATCACTCTGGCTAAACATCAGCAAACCAGCCACTGTTGCGTACTGGGAACGACGTAAAGCTGCTTGGTGCTGTTCATCCGCATAGACCTGTACCGGCGGATTGCCCAGATGTGCAGATACACCCAAGGTACGGCGTACAAAGCTGACCATACCTTCAATCTGACTGGCATCACCGGTTAGTACCACACCATGATACAGGCCTTGCATTGCACCGTGGTTTACCAGTTCATCACGCACCAGACCCATGATTTCTTCATAACGCGCCATGATAATTTCAGTCAGTTCAATCCGGCTGATGGTTTGTGGTCCATCAATGCCCTGGAACTGAATCATATGCTCTGGTTTAACCACTTTTAGGTCAACACAGCCATAGAGCAATTTCAGACGTTCTGCTTCTTCTGTCGTGGTCTGTAAAACTGCTGCAATATCACGGGTCACATGTTCACCGCCACGCTGAATGGTATGGGTTAACGCCAAACGGCCATCCAGATAAACAGCGACATTGGTGGTTCCCGCACCGATATCCACCAGACACACGCCATATTCTTTTTCATCTTTGAGTAGGCTGGCTTCAGCGGTAGCCAGACAGGACACCACCATTTTCTCCACACCGATATTGGCTCCTTTTAAAGCGCGGTCAATATTCTGCATGGTGCTGATCGGTAACATCATCAAGTGATAATGTCCAGTCATGCTATGTGCCGACATACGGATCGGGTTGAGTACCCATTCCGGTGCATCATCCAGCTCGAAGCCTAACGGCACCGCACTCACCAGATAATGATCTGAGGTGACATGGCTGGCTTTGGCCAGTTCAAGTGCCCGTACCACTTCACTGGTCGTAATTGAATGTTCACTATTATCAATTGTGGTACGACCCGAGGCATAAAAGCTTTTTAATTCAGCACTTGGGATCGAAATCCACGCAGAATGCACACGACATTCAGCCATATCTTCCGCTTCTTGTACGGCGTTTTTAATGGCGGTAATGACTTTATCGAGACTGACAATTTTTCCTTTATTCATGCCTCGGTTACGAGCGGTCGCCATCCCAATCACTTGGATATTGTCTGGCGCGTGTACCTTACCAATCAAAACTGAAACTTTGTGTGTCCCAATGTCAATCGCCACAACCGAGGGAACAGCTTCACTCATTATTAACTACTACCATTACGTGTTTGTTAGATTTATGGCTTTATAAGGCCTCTAGTTTTTAAAGCCGGTCATTATGGCTTTACTGTTACATTATTCTCAACGCCCGTGTCATTAATGGTTACAATAAATTGACCATTTACAATTTTAGGCGGAATTGAATTTTTCCATTGAATCGCCAATCCATTCCGATAACGCAGGTCGATCGCTGAAATTTTCGACCATACCGGTTTTAGTTCGCTATAGGACAGATGACTCAAACGTTGCAACTTGCTCATGGTTTGGTCTTTATCGACAATTACACGCAAACCTGAATCAAACTGCATAAACCACGTCATTCGTTCAGTTAAATATAATTCTTTTAAACGAATACCTTGTGGTAAAAATAACTGATTGATTTCATTATAACGTCGCATCATGGTATTTGCATGAGTAGATGGTCCATGCAGCAACGGTAAAGCTGAATAATCTTTAGGGCTGACTTCAGTGAAAATAATGCCACTATCACTCAGCAGTCGTCCTGTACCCCATCGGGCAATAGCATGATGCGGCATTACCCGGACATGAATCTTGTCTGGCCAGGCACGAGATACCACCACACGGTCCACCCAGGACAATTCCAGTGCGCGGTCACGAATCGATTCCAGGTCCGAAGTGAAATAGTTTTCAGTCACAATCGGTGATACGTACTGCATGACCTGGCGCTCTTCAGCTGTTGTACGCGTTCCTGCCACTTTCAGCTCTGCTACCTGAGCATCAGTCATCACCTTATACAGGCCAAAAATCCCAAAAGCCAGCACCACCAGCGCGACACACAACAAGGCCCAACCACCCAGGTTGGTTAGTTTCTCTTTGCGTGTCGGCGGCTTGTCGTGAATTGAGGTAATCGCAGCACGTTTACGGCGCATGGTTGCTGGGAGTTGAGCCATAACTTAGTGTGCCGCACCGTTTAATGTTTGTTCCAGAATCGCTACACAGAGCGCATCAAAACTATAGCCGACGGCTGCTGCCGCTTTTGGTACCAGAGAATGACTGGTCATACCTGGAACAGTATTCACTTCCAGTAACCAGAACTTACCCTGTTCATCCTGCATTGCATCAATACGGCCCCAGCCACTTGCACCCACCGCCTGGAAGGCACGTAGAGCCAAGGCTTGCAATTCTTTCTCTTCAGACTCGCTTAAGCCACATGGAATGCCATATTCCACATCATTACGCTGATATTTAGCTTCATAGTCATAGAAAGCCACATCTTCTGGCGGTTGCAGACGAATGACAGGTAGGGCCTGACCATTCAGAATTACAATGGTAAATTCACGGCCTGTGATCCATTTCTCTGCCATAACCACGGCATCATGTTCAGTGGCTTTGGTAATCGCATCGGCAAAGTCTTCTACTTTTTCAACTTTACTCATGCCAATACTCGAACCTTCGTGTACAGGCTTAATGATCAGCGGCAAATCTAGAGCAGATACAATTTCTTGCGCATTCGAGTTCTTGGTCACGATCCGGTATGGCGCAGTAGGTAATTCTGAACCCTGCCAAACCTGTTTGGTTTTGACTTTATCCATACCAATGGCAGAACCCTGTACGCCTGTACCGGTATATGGAATATTCAACCATTCCAGCGCACCCTGAATCTGACCGTCTTCACCGCCACGACCATGCAATACCACAAACGCACGATCATAATTTACCAGTTCGGTAACACTACGCTCTTGTGGATCAAACGCTTCTGCATTGACCCCAGAACGCATTAATGCCTCAAGTACGGCGGTTCCACTATCTAGCGAAACCTCACGCTCTGCAGATTTACCACCCAGCAATACGGCAACTTTTCCGAATTTTGAAGCATTTGACACGTTTATATCCTTAAACTTTTTGAATCTGTTCAATCAGTCATAACATGACTATTTTACTTTACATATAAATGATTTTGAGCAAGTTCGATTGAGATTGCTCCAACATTACCTGCGCCTTGGGTTAATAACAAGTCATTTGCTTGCAATACCTTTTTCATCACCTGGCTCAGGTTCCCCTCAACCGGATCAATCAGGATTGGTTCAACTTCCCCACGTAAACGGATACTACGTGCCAATGCGCGGCTATCTGCACCTACAATTGGCTTTTCCCCTGCCGGATACACTTCAAGTAAGAGCAGCTGATCAACTTGTGAAAGCACTTCTACGAAGTCATCAAAACAGTCACGGGTACGGCTGAAACGGTGCGGCTGGAACATCATCACCAGACGGCGATCTGGATGGCTGGCACGAGCCGCTTTAATAGTGGCTTCTACTTCTTTTGGATGGTGACCATAGTCATCGACCAGTTTCACATCGCCGCCTTCAAGTTCGAATTGACCTTGTACCTGGAAGCGACGACCCACGCCACTAAAGCCTTCCAGTGCACGGCAAATAGCCGCATCAGATACACCTTCATCCGTTGCAATCCCAATCGCAGCCAGGGCGTTGAGTACATTGTGCAGACCCGGCTGATTCACAGTCACACGTAGCGGCTCACGATCTTTACGTAATACGGTAAAGTGGCTGCGCATACCTTCCTGTACAACATCGACAGCACGAATGTCATTGTCTTCATTAAAACCATAAGTCAGTAATGGACGACCAATACGTGGCATGATTTCACGGATATTGGCATCATCACCACACACAACCGCTAAACCATAGAATGGCAGTTTTTGCAGAAACTGGATAAAGGTATCTTTTAAAACATCGAAGCTACCGCCATAAGTATCCATATGGTCAGCATCGATATTGGTCACCACGGCAGCCATTGGTTCTAGATACAGGAATGATGCATCTGACTCATCGGCTTCTGCCACGATATAACGGCTCGCACCCAAAGCGGCATTCACACCAGTACGGTTCAGCAAGCCGCCGATCACATAAGTTGGATCCAGATTTTCTTCTGCTAACATACAAGTGATCAGACTGGTGGTTGTGGTTTTACCGTGAGTGCCTGCAACCGCGATCCCGTGACGGTAGCGCATCAGCTCACCCAGCATTTCTGCACGGCGGACTACCGGTGTACGGGTTTCAAGGGCTGCCTTGATTTCCGGGTTTTCCTTCTCAATCGCGGTAGATACCACGATGACATTGGCACCTTTGATGTTGCTGGCTGCATGGCCGATATAGACCTTGATACCATTTTCTTCTAATTGAGCCGTAGTTTTAGAGGCTTTGATGTCTGAACCAGAAACTTTATACCCCTGGTTTTTCAGTACTTCTGCAATCCCGCACATCCCTGCACCACCAATCCCTACAAAATGGATATGCTTGATCCGGCGCATTTCCGGGACTTTAATTAATTTCTTTGCTTGGTCTGCTGGGGTTACTGGAGACATAATTTACTCGGATTACAATTCTTGAATTAAACGGACCACATGCTGGGTCGCATCGGGTTGAGCCTGACGGCGTGCTTTTACCGCCATTTCCATCAATACCTGACGGTCAAGCATCGGCTCTAATAAGGTTTTTAAACTGTCTGGCGTCAAAGTGGCCTGTGGGCAGATTTTGGCTGCCTGCTGATTGGCCAGGAATTTGGCATTCGCAGTCTGATGGTCATCAACCGCACTTGGTAGCGGTACAAAAATTGCAGCTACGCCAGCAGTTGCAATTTCAGTAACCGTCAGTGCACCGGCACGGCAAATGACCAGATCGGCATCGCTATAGGCTTGGGCCATATCTTCAATAAAAGGCTGAACTTCAACCTGCAAGGAGGCTGGTTTGTCTGCATAACGTGCGCGCGTTGCTTCAGCATGATTTTGACCACACTGATGATAGACATTTAACGGCACATTCAACTGTTTCAAGGCTTCCGGCACGCGTTCATTTAAGGCTTGTGCCCCAAGTGAACCACCAACAATTAAAATTCGTAGCGGCTGGCCAGCTTTTTCCCGCTCCTGATAACGCCAGGACGGATTTAAAATTTCTGTAATTTCTTTACGTACAGGGTTACCAGTGGTCACCACTTTATCTTGTGCCGGAAAAGTATTAGGAAAAGCCTGACATACTATTTTAGCGACCCGTGACAACTGGGTATTGGTAAAACCCGCGACTGCATTTTGCTCGTGAATAATTACAGGAATACCTAGGATCCGCGCTGCCAGACCACCCGGTCCTGCCACATAACCGCCAAAGCCTGCAACAGCTTCGACTTTGAGCTGTTTCATATGCTTCATGGCACTAAGAGTGGCTTTTAGAATTTTAAAGGGGGCCAAGGCTTTACGCACAAAACCATTGCCACGCACACCTTGAATATCGATTTGATAAATTGGAATATTATGGTTTTTTAATAATCGGTTTTCCATGCCCGCTGGCGTTGCCAACCAGGACACTTCAATTCCTTGTTGTTGTAAATCTTTTGCAACGGCTAACGCTGGAAACACATGTCCACCCGTACCTGCGGCCATCATCATGACATGTTTAGGCTGTTTTTGCTGAGCGTCGGTCACGGTCTAATTCTTCAATTTAAAAAATGAAATAGGAGGTCTAATTTAAGTCATCAATTGTAATCACAAACGCTTGCCCTTGAAAGTTTATTTACCTTATTTCAACAAGCGTTTCATTGTTTTTTTCATACTAATTTGAAGTTTAAACTAGTTTTATTATAAGGTCTGTATTTTTCCTTAGACTTAAGTGAAATATAAGCATAATTTTTGAATATTTTTCATTTAATCTTTTTATAGTCATTCCCTAAATCTATACATTTTTTCGCTATTTACTGGCTATTTTTCTATTTAATTCATCCTATTAACTTATGCCTAAATCATATAAATCTGAATAAAATTTTATGTTATTCCTATATCTAAATAAATTTTTTCAAATTGATCTGCATATTCTTTAAATGGATTCAAGCATTATAGATGTCAAAAATATCAATTCGTGACTTATGGATTATTTTAGCCGGTTATCTAGCGGCCATGCATGTCGGTAAACTGTCTGCTGTTACTCCCATTCTGCAACAGGATTTAGGTTTAAGTTTTACAAAAGCCGGGTTTTCTCTATCTTTAGTGCAAGGGGCTGGGATGCTGTTTGCCCTTTGTATTGGTGCTTTTTCGGAAAAAGTGAGGTTAAAGCGCTGCCTGATTTTGGCATTAATCATTTTAGGACTGAGCAGTATCGCTGACCTCTGGATTCAGCATGCCACAGCCTTATATTTCTTCCGCTTTACCGAAGGTATCGGATTTTTAACTACTTCCTTGTGTGCGCCTGCAACTCTAAAACGGATCAGTCGACCTGAAACACTGAATTTTAAAATGGGACTCTGGAGTTCCTATATGGGTGTCGGTGTCAGTCTGGCTGTTTTTAGTATTCCTGTTTTACTCGAATAGCTGAACTGGCAAAATATTTGGGCTATTCTCGGCAGTCTATACTTGGTCATTGCAGGCATCATTAAACGATATCTACAAATAGATTCAGCAGCATGTGCACCCAACAGGACGACTCAACCAACACCATCAAATACTTCATTCTGGCAGATTATCATTGGTGGAATCATCCCGACCACTGTTTTTGCTATTACTTTGCAGCATGCCCCACGCGCCAATGCCGTAGCAGCCAGTATGGGTCTGGTTTTACAGCTTTCAGCCTGTGCTCAATTTTTTGGGCCGCCTTTGAGCGCAGCACTGGTTTCGACCACACAGAATTGGGCTTATATCGCGGCAGTTACCGCCAGCCTCTCCATATTAGGAATCTTAATGACCTTGTTTTTATTCAAGCGTTATGCCCAATAAAAAAGAGCCTCGGATGAGGATCTTTTTTATTATTGAAAGCTTAGGCTTGATCCAGACCGGCTTCCAGTACATCAAACAGATCATCTGCAATGGAGGTACCAAACTGGGTATCAATTTCACGGATACAGGTTGGACTGGTGACGTTAATCTCAGTGACATAATTACCAATCACATCCAGACCAACAAATACCAAGCCTTTTTCTCTGAGATAAGGACCCACTTGCGCTGCAATGGCTCTATCATTCTCAGTTAATGGACGCGCTTGACCTAAGCCACCTGCTGCCAGATTGCCACGCACTTCACCATTTTGCGGAATACGGGCCAGACAATATGGCACTGGTTCGCCATTGATCATCAGAATACGCTTATCCCCTTCTACAATTTCAGGAATATAACGCTGTGCCATAATCGGCTGGTTACCATTGTTGGTCAGAACTTCAATGGTTGAGCCGATATTAATACCATCCTGATAGATACGGAAAATTCCGGTGCCGCCCATACCATCCAATGGTTTTACAATCACATCAACATGTTCTTTTAAAAATTCACGGATCAGGCTTTGTTGCGACGTTACCAAAGTCGGAACTTGCAGATGCGGGAACTGAGTAGCAAACAGCTTTTCATTGCAGTCGCGCAGGCTTTGCGGTTTGTTGATAATCCATGCCCCTTCACGTTCTGCCTGTTCCAGAATATAAGTGGTATAAACAAAATTCATATCGAATGGCGGATCTTTACGCATCAGCACCACGTCATAAGCCGCAATCGACTCTTTTTTCTTTTCACCCAGTTCGTAGTAATGGTTATAGTCTTCAAATACCTGCAAAGGCGAGATCAGACCAAAGGCCTTACCTTGGTCGATATATAAATCTTGCTGTAATGCATAACCGAGTTCATGTCCACGGCGTGCAGCTGCCCATAACATGGCCATGGTTGAATCTTTTTTCAGGTTTACATTTTCGATGGGATCCATCACAACAAGTACGCGCATGTCTGTGTGCTCTTTCTTAAAAATACATTAGCAAGGAGTATAGCCTGTGCAGTTTCTTTTGTTTATGGTGATTTTGCATGACTAATTTTGTATAAATGCTTAAATACTTTAATCAACAAGAGCATTTATCATGCAGCAGGCAATTGTCGGCTTTCATCTGGATGAAGAAAATCATTGGGTCGCTGAACTGGCCTGTGGTCATGGTCAGCATGTGCGGCATGATCCACCTTGGCAAAACCGTCCTTGGGTCATGACCGAACAAGGCCGTAAAGAAAAACTGGGCGTCTTATTGGACTGCAAAAAATGTGAAATACACGAAGATTAATATCTTCTAAATCAAATCAGTATATATACTCACCCTGAGTATTTTATCTTGATATAAAATTGATTAAAAACCTGAATAAAAAATAATAATACCTTGTTTGCAAATGCATCTAATTTTATAATTTAACGATTATTTTTCGAAATCATGGTTCCCAGCATAATAATAAAGGTACTGACCCCACCAATCAGTAAACTCATCAGGGCAATTTCCAAGGTGATTTTATGATGCCAGCTCTGATCGGGAATCCAAGGCAAATGCAAATTTTCCCCAAAGATAAAGTTAATAGTACATATAATCAGAAAACCAATTGTTGTAGAGATTAGTAAAGTCACCACTAGGTTTTTCCACATCTTGTAGCCCACTAGCATGACAATAATGGCTAAACCTACCACCATTATAATCGATACAAATAAAACACTGTTCCAGTAATCCATTCCTAGCACTCTTATTTTAAATTAATTAAAATTATGAAATTCTTATAATTAATTACTTAATGTTTATTTTAATATAGACGGATTACAATTTTTAAACAATGATCATAACTATCTTATTCATTTTATTTGTAAAGAGACTTTATGAGGTTTAATTCATGCTTTAATGAGTTCCTTTTAAAAATATTGTTCTTTTTTGATAGAAAAATTTTGATCAAGATTTATATATTGAGAAGAATATTTAGATAGAATTTAATTTTGAAGAAGATAATATAACTTATCGAATTTAAAGTTTATCTAGATCAAAATTTCTATCTTATTATTTCTTTCAAATACAGTCGCCTGAACAGAATTTTTCTTCCCATAAAAAGTAAAGCCTTAGATTACTAAGACTTTACTTTTTATCTGGTGAATCAGGTCTTAGATTCCGTATTTCACACGATAAGCTTCCATCTTCGCCAATGCATCATTATCGCCTTTTGCATCTAGGTAATTCATTAAATCTTTCATGGTAATCAGTGCATGTACTGGGATTTCTAGTTCTTTTTGCACTTCCTGAATGGCGGATAATTCACCTTGGCCTTTTTCCTGACGGTCAAGAGCAACCAGTACACCTGCAATTTGTGCACCAGCATTTTTCAGGATAGTGACCACTTCACGAATCGCAGTACCAGCTGTGATCACATCATCAATGATCCAGACTTTTTTCCCTTCCACTGAAGCACCTACCAGCACACCACCTTCACCGTGATCTTTGGCTTCTTTACGGTTAAAGCCCCACGGCACGCTCACGCCATGATTTTGAGACAGTGCCACTGCTGTAGCTGCTACAAAAGGAATGCCTTTGTATGCTGGTCCAAAAATCACTTCAACATTGTCACATCCAGTTAATTTTGCAGCATAGCCAGAAGCCAGTAATGACAAGGCTTCACCGTCATTGAGCAAGCCAGCATTAAAAAAATAAGGACTCACACGTCCTGATTTTAAAGTAAACTCACCAAATTTAAGCACACCACGTGATAATGCGAGTTCGATAAAAGCTTGCGGGTTAAACTGAGCTAGCGTTGACATGAGGTGCTCCTAAATCCATTAATTAAGGGTAAGACTTGCGCATGATACCAAAGAGTAGCTATCCAGGTGATCAAAAAATTCTTCGTGTCGTTTCAATTAATGTCAACGGTTTACGTTCCTCTGTCAGCAAGGGCTTGCTAGAGTGGATAGAACAGTCTGATGCCGATGTGATCTGCATGCAGGAAAGCCGGATTACCCATGCGCAGTGGACTGACAAATTCAAGCCTGAAGGCTGGTATACTCACCTGTTCCCTGCCGAGCGTCCAGGTTATGCCGGTACAGCGATTTACAGCCGTCTGCCTTTTGTTTCGATTACCGATGGGCTGGGTTTTGAACTAGCTGATTCTCAAGGCCGTTTTATCTCGGCAGAATTTGACTTGGGTCTGGAAAAAACAGCGCATATCTGTTCCCTGTATTTACCTTCAGGTTCTTCGGGCGATGAAGCGCAGGCACGTAAAGATCACTTTCTGGAAGAGTATAAAAAGATCCTGAAACAATGGCGCGATGAAGACAAATCCATCATTGTCTGTGGTGATTACAACATCGTGCATAAACGTATCGATATTAAAAACTGGTCCGGTAACCAGAAAGCATCGGGCTGCTTACCGCATGAACGTGCGTGGCTTGATCATATCTATGATGAACTGGGTTATGTCGATACGTTCCGTGAAGTCCGCAAAGAAGCCGAATTATACTCCTGGTGGTCAAACCGTGGACAAGCACGTGCCAAGAACGTCGGTTGGCGGATTGATTATCAGGCCTGCTCTCCAGACTGGAAAGAGCGCACTTTGAATGCTTGGGTCTATAAAGAACAATGGTTTAGCGACCATGCTCCCGTGATTATCGACTACAAATTATAAAGCCTCATCATTTAATTGAGTGAACAGTTGTTCACTCAATTAAAGCTTATCTCTTACATGACATGACGTATTTTTTGGGTTTATCTCAATGTAATAACATAGCATTATAGCGCTACGGCACAAGGACATGTCAGGACGACAACATAAGGACAGGACGCCGTAGGACGAAAATAAAACAGACTATAGATTTAGCTTGTTTTGCATGGATGTGACATTGGACGTTGGATTGAGACCCGCATGATCAGGATGATTAAATGCGGGTTTTCTCTTTCTATCATTCCCAAATTTTTATTTTTCTTATTATTTAGATTGTTCTTTTTCTTGCTGCTCATATTAAAGCTGCTTGATGTCATTTTGATGACATGACTTTTCTGCTATTTAAAATTTTTTCCTTTTTTTCATTTGCTTTTGCATGGTCTGCTGCTGCCAATTTGGTTAAGCTAGTTCATGATTTAAATTTTTTAGATGGCAGCTATGTTAAAAATTTACGGAATTAAAAATTGTAGTTCGATGAAGAAAGCCTTTGATCTGCTGACTGAGCAAGGTCTGAGTTATGAATTTCATGATTATAAAAAACAGGGCATCGATGCTGAAACCATCAAAACCTGGCTGGATGCCTTGGGTCAGGATGTAGTCCTGAATAAGAAAGGCACCACCTGGCGTAAACTTACTACTGAAGAGCAGGAAAATGCGCTTGCCAATGAAAATAATCTGATTACCACTTTAACTACTCATACCAGCTTAATCAAACGTCCTGTATTACAGACCGCAACTGGTTTTATCGCCGGTCTTGACGAAGCCGCTTATCGGGAGTTAAAAAACTAATCGTTCGATAAATGGGAAGAATAAAAAAAGCCTGACAGAGGTCAGGCTTTTTTTATGGTAGTTTTTAGAGAACGGTTTTGATCCATTATTTGGCACGAATCCAGGTCTGGTTACGACCTAAAGCAGACACGCCGATATAACCACGTAGCTCAAGCTTCTTGCCACCATCTGTCAGGTTGCCTTTCAATTTGTAAGTTTTACCAGATTTTGGATCTAGGATCGAACCACTGTCATAGCTGGTTCCGCCTGTATTTTTCAGGCCTTTCACAATCGTCAAACCTTTCAGCGATTTATTGTGATACGGACCTTCACATTTTGTACAAGCATTTTCTTCACCCGGTGTTAATACCGATTGGATGCTTGCAGATAATGTCCCATTTTTTTGCTCAGTAAATTTTACTATAGCCTTGGGTTGTTTGGTTTCGTCGTCAATCGTTTTCCAAACGGTACCATTTAAAGGATCTGCAGCATTGGCCAGCGCAGATAAGCCGAGTAGTCCTAACATTAGCGTAATTTTTTTCATTTTTCTTCATTTCCCTAGTCTGAGATAGACCGATGTAGTATTAAAAAGTCACAACATTTTTGCAATTTTTACCTGTGACTATTTAGTGTAACCTTGTAAACATTGTTGGTAAATAATCAACATAATCAATAAAAGCAGAAAAAGATGGAAAGAAGATGAAGATGAGCCCCGTGACGAAACAATTAATTACAGAAAGTCTTTTAAAAGCGACCATCCGCGCGCCTAGTCGGTTCAATCTTCCTCCAAGCTCCTTACGGGTCGCACTGGAGCAGATGTGCAAGATTTTTCCGCAAGATAAGTCCGTACAAATCCGTTCGCTCCGGCTGGCAGGTGTACATGCCGAGGAAATCAAACCACAGCAGGAATCCAGCCAGCTGATTTTCCATATTCATGGTGGTGCTTTTTATCTCGGTTCCTTAAATACCCATCGTGCCTTTATGACCCAGATTGCCGCTCGCACCCAGATGCAGGTACTGCATATTGATTATCCTCTGGCTCCTGAATCTGCTTATCCTGAACCTTTGGAGGCCCTATTTGATGTCTATAATCTGTTATTAGATCAGGGCATTCAGGCTAAGGATATTATTCTGTCCGGAGATTCGTGTGGTGCTAATCTGGCGTTGGCATTGGCACTCAAATTACAGCAGGAAGGCTTGCCCCAAGTGAGTGGGCTAATTCTACTTTCCCCTTTCCTTGATCTGACCCTGACCAGTGAATCACTACGCTATAATCAGAAACATGATGCCCTGCTGTCGATTGAAACCCTGAAAACCGGGATTGAGTATTATGTACCGAGTGCAATGGATCATGGCGATCCAG
Organism: Acinetobacter sp. YZS-X1-1; assembly: GCF_000804305.1. Lineage (NCBI taxonomy): Bacteria > Pseudomonadati > Pseudomonadota > Gammaproteobacteria > Moraxellales > Moraxellaceae > Acinetobacter > Acinetobacter sp. YZS-X1-1. The sequence continues at coordinate 90,830 of NZ_JWHB01000005.1, forward strand.
AGATTTCCCCATTTTTTGCCGATCTCAGTGATTTGCCGCCGATACATGTACAGGTGGGATCTAAAGAGATTCTGCTGGATGATGCCACACGCTTCAAGGAAAAAGCGGAACAGGCGGGTGTCGAGGTTGAATTCAAGTTATATACCGGCATGTGGCATAATTTTCAGATGTTTAGTGCCTGGTTTGAAGAGGCTCGACAAGCGCTGGCGGATCTCTCAGAGTTTGCTCATCGTCTAGATCGAGACTAGAAATTTAGAAGAAGCCATAAAAAAGGTCAGCAATTACTGACCTTTTTTGTTCATTAATTTTCTATCGCTTTTTAGATCTGGCTTACCTGCGCCATCGCCGTTTCAATTGCCTGCTGTTTCGCAGCATCGCCCATATTGACGCCTTCAGCACGAATCACGTGCACATCAGTTACGCCAGTAAAGTTAAATACAGTTTTCAGGAAAGCTTCCTGGAAATCGACTGGGCTTTGTTCGCCATAAACACCACCACGGCTACTGGCAATATAGACTTTCTTTTCACCTGCCAGACCCACTGGGCCATTTTCTGTATATTTAAAAGTACGCCCTGCCACACTAATGCGGTCAATCCAGGCTTTTAAGGTAGAAGGTAGGCCGAAGTTATACATAGCGGCCCCAACTACCACGATATCCGCCTGTAAGTACTGCTGTAAAATCTGTTCACCTAAAGCCGCCTGCTCAAGATTCTGACCCATCAAAATTTCAGCAGTTAAATGTGGAATCGGCTGTGCAGCCAAATCCAGATATTCGAGCTCAACTGCTTCACCATGTTTCTGTTGAAGCTGTCCCACAATAGCTTGAGTCAATTGACGGGAAATAGAGGCATCACCTAAAATACTGGAATCGATCTGTAAAATTTTCATTGCTTAATTTGGTCCGTTCATTGTTCGGGAATAGACATAGCTTAATAAATTTTAAATAATGAAATAATGGGTTTAAATAAAACACTTCATTGCGTATTTAGAACAATAAATTCCCAACTTAATTTTTCTCCTTTTTTTTAATTTTTGATAAATATTACTGATTATCAATGAATTAATTTTATGTTGTATTTCTGTAAATAATTAAAGCAATATTTTTTTTCTATCTTTTAAAAACTTAGCAATAACAATAAAGGTCAGACCTGTTGTATGAAGCGAATGTCAGCAATATTACAAAAATTCCAGAATCATCGACTCAAGAAATATCTGATCGAAGATGAAGTAGTGATGAACTGGGGGATTTTGAAAAAGTGTATCCTGATGCTGGCACTTGGCTGTGGCATACATATAAGCTGGCTAAGTTGGGATCTGTTTGTCCTGTCACATCCACAATACTGGCAGCATGTCCATATTGACGTTGTTCGTTCCCAGGTTCACATGAATGGCCTGTTTTTACTGGCGCTGGTTCTTTTGATTTATCCCTGTTATAAATTTCAGGGCAATGCGCTAATAGAACGATATTTTCCCTATCTGGCAGTGGGTATCTTTGTGGTTTCCCTGTGTCGGGATGCGTATATCGTAGGCATGATTAGTCCGGAGCCACAATTGCCTATGTCTGCCTGATGACGGTAGGACTGGTCCTGTTTCACCGGAGACTGATCTATAGCATGCTGATTCCGGCCTCACTGTTTCTGGTGACTTGTGCCTATTTAAGCTTTAACCAACAACTGCCTTATTCACCACTCTTTAATATTCAGGACCAGTTTTTCCATAATAGCTTCTGGCTATTATCAATGCTGTATTTTATCCTGCCGATTCTTGCTGTCTGTATGATTTTATTTGAGATTTTACTCAGTCAATGGCGCTATCGTGAACAGCTGATTAACCATCTCAGCCAGATTGATCCCTTGACCAACTTGTTTAATCGCTGCAGCATTAATCAGTGTCTGGATCAGTTAAATAGTACTGCGACTTTTAACTATGCCCTGGTGCTGCTGGATCTGGATCATTTTAAAAAGATCAATGACTACTATGGACATCACAAGGGCGATGAAACACTGGTACAAGTCAGTGCGGTACTGAACCAGCAATTACGTGAAAGTGATGTGGTGGGCCGGTTCGGTGGTGAAGAATTTATTCTGGTCCTGAATAATTCCAGCCTGGAAAAAGCTCAGCAGGTTGCAGAGCGTTGCCGAAGCGCGATCCAGCAACTACAGATTTTTAGTGATGAAGGACAGTTAATTCCGGTGACTGCCAGCTTTGGTATTGCTATTTCAAAACCAGAATTACGCCCGCAGCAACTCCTGAGCCAGGCCGATCAGGCCCTTTATCAGGCCAAAGCCAATGGACGGAATCAGGTGAAATCTTATCTGGAACCTTTGAAAGTTCAACCAGCCTGATATTTTCGGCTTTATTCACTTTAAAGCATGTACCCGAAAAGCTTTAAAGTGAATGCTAGAGCTGCTCTAAACGCTGTAGCTGTGCCAACAATTCTGCTTCATTAAATGCGCCGGTCAAACGTAAGCTGCGAATCTCCTGCTGCTTAGTATCGAGAAATAAATAAGTCGGTGGTCCCAGAATTTCCCATCGGTTAAGTAAAGTCTGATGGGTAGTATCATACTGACTAAGATCAAGCTTGATCAGAAAATAAGGGGCTAAGGCCTGCTGAACAGCAGCTGCCTTTAATACTTTATGTTCAATCGGCTGACAGGCCACACACCAATCAGCATAGACATCAATAATGACCTTCTGCCCTTTCGGTACTGTAGCCAGTAACTGTTCAAATTCAGTAGCTGTTTTTGCTATATGCCAACTCGCCTGTTGTTGGGCAGTTTCAACAAAAAAGCGCTGACTATGTTGATACTGACTATATGTAATATAAGGCACGGCGATAGCCAAACAGATGATATAAAGCCAGCGCAGTCCGGTATTTTTCCAGAATAATCGTGCTAGAACATAGGCAACAAAGCTTAAGCCCAGCCCTAGCGACAGCCACTGCAATGCAGCTTCTGAAATCAACGGACGGATAAAATACAAGGCCAGAGCCAGCATGATGAAAGCAAAAAGCACTTTCACCTGATTCATCCAGTGCCCGGCTCGGGGTAGAATGCGTGCCCCCATAATACTGGCCAGCAGCAACGGGGTACCCATACCGAAACCTAAAGTAAATAGGAGCACTGCGCCTTGCCATTGGTTCTGGGTCTGGGAAATAAATAATAATGCACCGGCTAATGGTGCCGTCATACAAGGCCCGACCAGCAAGGCAGAAACAGATCCCATGACCGCAGCGCTGACCAGAGTTCCCCCTTGCTGCATCGCCTGAACCCGGTCCAGACGCTGTGTCAAACGCTGTGGCATTTTAATTTCAAACAGGCCAAACAGGTTGAGGGCAAATACCACAAATAGTGCACTAAATGCCATCAGGGTGGCAGGTTGCTGTAACCAGCGCTGAAAGTTGAGTCCGGCTGAAGACGCGATCAAGCCCAGTACCGCATAGACTGTGGCCATACTGCTTACAAAGCTTAGGGCAATCATCCAAGCCTTGATGCCTTTGCTATCACGAACAATCAGTGAAGTCAGAATTGGCAGCATCGGCAAAGAGCATGGCGTAAATGCCAGCAAAATGCCCAAGCCAAAAAACAATAGTAATCCATAAGCTAGCGAACTTTCAGCGAGACGTGCAGACCATTGCTGATCTTGTGCCGAGTCGCTGCTGGATCGTGTAGAAATGACTTCGACGATTTTGCTGTCTGTATTTCCTGATTCTAGATCATCAGCAGAATTTGCCATAATCCGGTTGTGTTGCGAGGAAGAGCTGCTTAGATCTAGTAACCTTTTATTACCCGAGCTAGTAGATTCAGATTGCACCAGACCGGATAAGTCAGTCTTGAATTCAATGGTTTGAGGAGGATAACAAAGCCTGTCTTTGGCACAGCCTTGCCAGCTGACCTGATAAGTTTGACCCGCCTGTGTCGGAATCTGAACTTTTAATTGCTGATAATAAACCTGGGTATGACCATAGTTTTCATCATATAGATCTTCAGCGGGTGGTAATTGCAAGGTCATCGGCTGACTTCCCTGCTTTAGCTCTACCTTATGCTGATAAAGATAATAGTTTTGCGGAATTTCCCAGCTAAGTTCAGCCTGTTGCTGAGTGACTGAACTGATACTCAGAGGGAAAGCCTGCTCAGGCGAAAGCAAAGGTGCTTCTGCCTGAGCAATATTGCTAAGCAACACTGTGCCCAATAAGACTGGAGAAAATACTTTTCTCCCGATCTTAAATCGTAGTACTTTGGTCATATCGAAATAAGAGCAGCTTAGAATAGGAACGATACGCCCAAGCCTGAGAAGTAACCTTTATTCTGACCTTCCAGATCCACCCCGACACTGGCATCAAGCTGTACCTGATCATTCAATACATACATAACGCCAGTGCCTAGCGCATATTCATTATCCTGACTTTCGGCTTTGCGATAAATCAGTTCTGAATAACCTGACCAGCGATCAGCAATCTGATAGCCTAAAGTCGGAATCGCAGTAATCGCCCAGTTGCTATCCTGCCATTCATAACGCATGGTCAGTGCAGTATTCACCAAATCATTATATTGATAAGCAACTGCTGAGCTCAGACTGTAAATATCTTCTTCATTGCTAAAATTAGCATTACCTGTGGCAATAATGGCTTCAGCCATCAGCGCCATACTGAGTTTTTCATCATCCAGATCAATGGCTTTTTTCAGGCCAATACTGACATCGCCTAGACCGTCATCCTCTTCAGTCTGGCCATTGAACTTGGTTTGTGACCAAGCCGGACCGGCCCAGCCTAAACGTAACTCCAGATCATCAGTCAAACCGGTACGCAACAAGACGTCGGCATTTAAAGTGGTTTTTTTCAGTTTGCTTCCATCCGCAGTCGCTTCGCTATAAGAGAAACTCGGTAAACCCTGTTCCCAAGCTAACTGACCCACTGGAACTGTACTGGTGCCCAGACCTTCACCTGGTCGGTCAAACTCTACCGCTGCACAAAGCTGTGCACTCACACCCATTAGTGCCATCAAACCCAATATTCTTAAAGTTGTCTTCATCTTGCTGGAGCTCTTTCTTAAAATTTAATGTAATTCCTTGGTCATTTTTGCGCCATGACTACGCAATAATTCTAGGGTCTGTTTTTCTTCTTCCAGTGCTTCTGCCCAGTTAATTTCATCAAAATCACAATCAAAGAATAAATCACTAATCGATGACAGGATGGTTAAACCTTCTTCATCCTTGCTGTTTGGATTGACTTTTTCTTCTAATAGGCGCTGCACTGCAGGTACACAGGCTGCACTGGCCGCATCCCAAAGCGGGCCATAAACCTCTTCAGCATCCCAGAGATGCAAATTGACTTTGGCCTGAATCAGCGCTTCCAGAATCTGTAAATGTACATCCAGACGTTGCTGTTTTTCTTCGGCAGTTAATGGACTACCCGCTTCATAAGCTTCGCACACTTCTTCCCACCATTTGAACAGACCATCCGACCAGATGGAAATGACTGGACCTTTTTCCAGATCAATAAAATTCGGGTTAAGTCCATCTGCCAAAAGCTGTTTGACCTGACCCAGATTAAGTTCTTCGAGTGCTTGCACAAAAAGCTGTTGTTGCGCAGTTAACATGATGGAGCTCACTTCAAATTCGTTTTTCACTATTATGCCGAATAAAGCAGGATTTGTTTTGTTCTCATTCGTTTATTTTATCTAAAATTGAAAAAAGCCCCGTAGGGCCTTTTTCATCTGCGAATTATTTATTGTTCTAGATCTGTACCTGTATCTTCTTCCGCAAGTTTTAGCGGAGTGCTACGTACGTTATCTTTTTTCTCAATCACATGTTCCAGACTGCGTTTTAAACGGTCAATAGCACCATGAATGGCAGTATCAATATTATGACCATGATGGTTCACGACAATTGGCTTCAAGCCGGCAGGACGTGCTTCGATCATGCAGCGAATATCGTCATCGCCTCCTTTGGCGGCATTTTCATCGCTAAGATGCACTGAGAAATGGGTAATACGCTCACTGTGGCGCTGGAATTCCTGATTTAATTCGGTACGAACGTAAGTAATTAGACGATCACTATTGCGAATGTTTTTATCGGTACGGAGTTCAATGTTCATAAAATACCATCCTCAAATCATTTTAACTTTTTAGTGCAGAATTTTTATCTTGGCACGTGTATAGCTTGCTGTTTTATATTGCATTTCACATCTTCAAATCGCTTTGGATAAAACCCTCCAGATTGAATGATGAACACATTTTTGAGTCTGCAGAACCGTGTTCCTATTACTTCGAATATCGGTCCTCTGTTGAAAATATGCAAGTGATATTTTGATTTTTTTAGCAAAAGGACAACCGATCGTGACAACTGCTTACCGGATCATGATTGACCTTCCAGATTTGGGACAATCGAAATACTATTCACATGACTTTCCCAAAATTAAAGCAGTCTTTGCCCTGTTCATAGAGGATCTATGTCTTTACTTTAACCAGCTTCAAAATTGAGTTTCTATTCTTAAAATTAATAGACCTCTTGCGAAAGTAAAAACCACCTCAATATAAATTTCATGAGATATCAGAAATTAAATCGTTTTTCAGATTCTGAATTCAAACGCTTGGCTGGCGTACCTCGATAAGTTTTTACTGAAATGGTCGATGTTTTAGAAAAAGCAGAATCACTTAAAAAGAAATCAGGTCGTCCTCATACTTTAGCTATAGAGGATCAGTTGTTATTAACGCTCAATTACTTACGCAACTACAGCACTCAACTAGAATTGGCGGCATACTACCATATCGCTGAAAGTAATGTGAGTCGAACCATTAAAAAGGTTGAAGATGCTTTGATGAAATCGAGATGTTTTACTGCCAAAACGAAGTATTACCACAGCAGACGAACACTTTAACTGGGTCATTATTGATGCGACAGAATGTTCAATAGAACGCCCGAAAAAAAACCAGAATAAGTTCTACAGTGGTAAAAAGAAGAAACATACACTAAAAACCCAAGTGATTTATCATCCGCAGAGCAAACAAATCATAGGGATCGATGTATCAAATGGCAGTCAGCATGATATTAAACTGGCAAGAAAAACGGTTAAGAAGTTTAAACATTGTGAATATGTTCTGACGGATTTAGGGTACTATGGATTAGAACAAGAGGGATTTAAGTTATTGATGCCAATCAAGAAAAAGAAGAAGTTACCTTTATTTGATGCTGAGAAAAAGTACAATAAAATGCTTGGAAAAAATACGAGTTGTGATCGAACACATCAATAGTCAATTGAAAACATTTAGAATATTAAGTGAACGCCATCAAAATAGACGGAAAAGATTCGGTTTACGCATTAACTTAATTGCTGCACTCGTAAACCGGATAAACTTGCAATAATGACTTTCGCAAGAGATCTAATTTAAATATAAAAACTTAACTTCATTTAAATATCCTATAAACCTTCTTCTCCCAATATCTCAAATTATCATCAGCTCAAGACGATGAAATATTTCTGTCAGCGATCAATTTTGACTTTATTTTTACTTATTAATCTGTATCCTTAAGCTGCTTTCTCGGGGGAGATATTTAAATGAAATTTACACAAATCGCGGCACTTTGTGCATTAGCTTCAACAGCAGCTTTCACTCAGGCAGCAGTTTGGCAAGATTTTAGTTTGTCAGCTTTATATGGTGAAAACTATAAAGCACCATTTGCAGCGGGTAATGAAAAAATTGATCAATCAACCATTACTGCTGAATATGCAGCTGGTTTAAAATATGGTGATATCTTCGCCTTTGCTGACCGTACCAATAATGACTTCGGTAATGAAACTTACTTCGAAGTTGCACCGCGTTTAAGTTTAGGTGCAGTCACTGGTCAAAAGCTTGAACTTGGCCCAATTAAAGACGTACTTATTGCCACTACTTGGGAGGGCAATAGCGGTGCGAGTGACTTTAATAACTACCTATACGGGATCGGTTTTGCACTTAATATTCCATATACTAGCTATGCAAATATTAACTTCTACAAAGCTGACAATGACCTGCAAAAAGATGATTATCAAATGACGATCACTTATGCAGTTCCATTTAAAATTGGTGGCGAAGAATTCCTGGCAGATGCTTTCCTGGACTGGTCAACCGCTGAAGGTCCTGATCACAAAAGCGAATTGAACTGGACTTCACAATACAAATGGAACGTTGGTAAGCATATCTCTCCTGAGACTAAACTTTACCTCGGTATTGAACATTCTATTTGGAATAACAAATTTGGTACTGACGTTGATCAACATGATGTCAGCGCATTGGTTAAATACCACTTCTAAGTTTTTAGAATGAATAAAGCAGGACTTCGGTTCTGCTTTTTTATTGCCTAAATTCAGGTTATGGTTAGATATTCTCTTTCTTTTTTGGCATCTGCTTATGAGCTTTATTATTCGTCCTGCTCAAATTCAAGATCTGGAACATCTACTCCCGATCTACAATGCTGAAATCTTATACGGAACCTCAACCTGGAATAGCACGCCAAAGACAATTCAGGATTTTCAGAACATGCTAAGTGAATTAAGTGCTCAGCAATTTCCTTTATTGGTGGCTGAACATTCAGCATCCAAGCAAATTGCAGGTTATGCGGATTATTCTACTTTTCGGCCCATCCAGGGCTTTAAACACACTGTTGAACATTCTGTCTTTCTTCATGCAGATTTTATTGGGCAAGGTCTGGGCAAAGCCCTGATGCTCAAGCTGATTGAACATGCCCAGCAAAATGCAATCCATGTTATGGTCGGTGCCATTGACCATGAAAATCAGGCATCGATTGCCTTACATGAGAAATTAGGCTTTAAACAAACCGGTTATATGCCGGAAGTTGGACAGAAATTTGGACAATGGCGCGATCTGGTATTAATGCAACTCAACCTGAACTAAACCAAAATATTTTATTTTTTATGTAAAACTTAATATAAACAGGTCAATAATCTGTTAGAAAAATTGCGGATAGATAAAATTTTCTATTAAAACCAGAATAATGTCAGTTGAGTAAAATTATGAATAAATGGCTTATCTTTATCAGTATTCTCCCTCTGAGTAGTTTTAGTTTCGCCAATTCAGACTTTGAAACTGAACTCCGATCCGAATGTGCCAAGGTGAAAAGCTATGCCAACTCGGGAAGAAAATTTTATGATCACAAACAGTATCAAAATGCGCTAGGACAATTTCAACAGCAAGCTTCCTGGTCTGCCTTTTGTGCAATGCATAGTGAAAATAGCGATGTATCTTTTTCCGAAAATGCCATTACCACTGCTTTTAATAATGTCGGCTTAAGCTATTTTAAATCAGGAAAGCCACAATGGGCACGGGCCTGGTTTTCAGTCTTTCCTCAGGCCAAAAGCAGTCAATTTAATTTAAAACAGCTTCCTCCCCCGCAAAAAACTCAAAACTTGGCTGGCATCTATATACAGCATGCTGGCTTTGGTCACTGGAATACCATTCAAGTCAAACGGATTAAAAATTCTTATCAGATTCATTTTAATGGGTTATATATGGGACTAAATAGCATGATTTATGGTCCAAATATAGGTGAATTTAAAACCACAATGCCTGTTAATAAAAATCAAACGGCCTATCGATCAGATGATTGCAAAATTAACCTCAATTTTGCTTTTGATCCTAAACAGGGGCAGCAGGTGATTTTAAAACAGGACAGTGGCAGTTCAGGTTGTGGCTTTGGACATAATGTCTATGCAGATGGGCATTATTTAAAAGTTGAGTCCTAAATGGAGTTGTTAAAAAAGCCCGCGATTGCGGGCTTTTTAATAGGTATTAGCAGCAAATCAGTTTACACAACGATATCTGCCAGATTACCTTTCTGTTCCAACCAGTCTTTACGGTCACTGGCGCGTTTTTTTGCTAGCAGTTTATCCAGTAAACCTGAAGTCAGGTGCACATCATCCAGATCCAGTTGCACCAGACGACGAGTATTTGGATCTAAAGTCGTTTCGCGAAGCTGGCTGGCATTCATTTCACCTAAACCTTTGAATCGGGTGATTTGCGGGTTCTTGCTTTTACATTTTTTCAGGATGCCTTCCAGTTCATCTTCATCCAGCGCATAGTGCACATCTTTAGCATCATCGATACGGAATAAGGGTGGCATCGCCACAAACAGATGCCCTTCTTCGACCAGAATCGGGAAGTGTTTTACGAACAGTGCACATAACAAAGTCGCAATATGCAAGCCATCCGAGTCGGCATCGGCAAGAATACAGATCTTGCCATAACGCAGTTCAGACAGGTCATCTGAACCTGGATCGACGCCAATCGCGATTGCAATGTTATGAACTTCCTGAGAGGCCAGCACTTCATCCGAAGAGACTTCCCAGGTATTTAAAATTTTTCCGCGAATCGGCATAATCGCCTGGAAATTCTTGTCCCGTGCCTGCTTGGCTGAACCACCCGCAGAGTCCCCTTCCACAATAAACAGTTCAGACTGATCCAGATCATGTCCGACGCAATCTGACAATTTCCCAGGTAAAGTTGGACCAGCGACAATTTTCTTACGCTCAACTTTCTTGGCCGCTTTTAGACGGCGACCTGCTTTGGAAATCGCCATTTCTGCCAGTTGCATAGCGATGTCTGAATTCTGGTTCAGCCACAGTGCAAACGCATCTTTGGCAATATTCTGTACAATGCCTGAAGCTTCACGGCTGGATAAACGTTCCTTGGTCTGACCAGAGAATTGTGGCTCCTGGAATTTCAGTGACAGGATGTAGTTCACCCCGTCCCAGACATCTTCTGCAGACAGTTTCATATTCCGTGGCAACAGGTTACGCAGTTCGCAGAACTCACGCATGGCATCGGTCACGCCAGAACGTAAGCCATTCACGTGAGTACCACCTTGTGCGGTTGGAATCAGGTTGACGTAGGATTCCTGAATACTTTCTCCACCTTCCACATTCCAGCAGATGGCAAATTCTGCACTGGCACGCTCAGCGTCACCTGTCGCCACAAAAGCAGGAGCCGGAATGATTTCACGGTCTTCCAGCTCATCCATCAAATAGTCGACCAGACCATTTTCAAACTGCCAGGTGATCTTTTCATCATTGATCTGGTCGATATAGTTAATTTGCAGACCAGCAGCCAATACCGCTTTAGCTTTTAAGTTATGTTTTAGGGCTTTAAGCGCGAATTTTGGAGAATCGAAATATTTGGTTTCCGGCCAGAAATGAACAGTTGTCCCTGTGGCACGTTTCGGTGCCTTACCTTCTAACACTTCTAACGGTGCAGTCGGTTCACCATTTTCAAAAGCCATTTTATACAGGTTGCCGTGACGCTGAACTTCAACTTCTACGCGGCTAGAAAGCGCGTTGACGACCGAGATCCCCACCCCGTGCAGACCGCCAGAAAATTGATAATTATCGGTACTGAACTTACCACCGGCATGCAGTTTGGTCAGGATAATTTCAATCCCGCTCTGACCATATTCTGGGTGAATATCGACAGGCATACCACGGCCATTATCTTCAACTGATAATGAACCATCCTTATACACCGTGACCGTGACTTTATTGGCATGTCCCGCGAGTGCCTCATCGACCGCATTATCAATCACTTCCTGCGCCAAGTGGTTTGGACGAGAGGTATCGGTATACATGCCCGGACGACGACGCACCGGATCTAGACCAGATAAAACTTCAAGAGATTGAGCCGTATATTGAGACACGTTATTCGGTTTCCTTTTTTATGCAGTCGGATAAAAACTGTAAGAGCAGCGGAATTTTCTCCGCAAAATCATCCATGCCATGGCTGCCATTGGCCTCGGTCATTAGCAGTGCAGGTGGACGAGCTGAACTATAATAGCGATGTGCTTCACGATAATCCAAAACTTCATCGCCTTGTTGTAACAGCACTAATATTTTGTCTGCATCTTGCGCAGTTGGTAGCGCCATGGCTTCGAGCTGGTCAAGATCTGCGTCATTCAGGCACCAGTTCGGATGAACCTGCAGGGGCAATTCATCATCAAACAGTTCACGAAACAGTTGCCATGGTCGCATTGCCGGATTGATCAGTACAGCCGGCACATGCGCTTGAGCGACCAGATATGTCGCATAGAATCCCCCAAGACTACTGCCGACCAATGCCACCTGATCCATCGACTGGATCAATTTAGAAATCTTCTGAATTGCAGCCATCGGCGGCATGTTCAAATCGGGTAAATGCACCTGAATATCCGGGTACTTGGCACAGTATTGTTCCAATAACTGGCCTTTAATCGAACTGCTACTACTCTTGAACCCATGCAGGTATATGATATTCATCGGCAATCAATAAAAAACAAACGAAATGTCAAAATTTAATTTAAAAGTGTGAAATACACTTCATTTTATAACCACTTAACTTAATTGCTTAAATTGTCTGACAAAAAAGCCTTTAATGTTATGCAATTCTCGCTATTTTAAGAGTATTCCGAATAAATTGAGAATCAAGAATACTGAAAAAAGAATTTATACCGCGAAGTGCTCAAAAAAGAAAGATGTCTACGGCTCATATAAAGGATAGGATCAAATGCCAAGTTTAACGCCATTGCATGAAACCTATTGTCAATGGGACCGAACTCCGCTTAGCCAGGCAGATGTCCTGGAAGGCCTGGCACAATTGGTCACCATGCGCTTTAGTGATGTAGTACAGGAGCTGATTAAATCGATTCAGCGTGAAATTTTAATGAGCGTATTCGGGCTGAGTGAAAAAAATTCCAAAACTTTCCAGAATATTCCTTATATCGTACGTCTGTATCAAATGTCTTATGACATGATCTTTCATTATGGCAATACCCTGATCGCGCCTGGACTGCGCCGCATTATTGAAAGATTTCCCAAATTACATAATAAACCCCTGACCCCGACCATGCATTTTATGGTCAGTGCCCTGAACGGGATTATTGGCGATTATCTGCTGAAATATCAGAATCCTCTCGCCTTGCCGATGCTTATTTACGATCATTATGGTTCTCTGCAACAAGGTGAGCTAACCGGACGCATTACCCTATTTGTGCATGGTCTGTGCATGAACCATCTGGACTGGTCAACTCGTAAATACCCGGGTATTGGGGAAAAATTGCTGGCTCAGCGCGACCATAACACCATGCTGTACCTGAACTATAATACCGGACGCCGCATTTCAGCCAATGGTCGCAGTCTGGCCAATATCTTGCAAGATCTGGTCAAACGTAATCCGGGAATTACCAGTATTGATCTGATCGGACACAGTATGGGCGGTCTGGTGTCACGCAGTGCCCTATTCTATGGTAAACAGAATGTCTATGACTGGATTCCGATGGTGGAAAATCTGGTCTGTCTAGGTTCACCGCATCATGGTGCGGTATTGGAACGTTTTGGTTTTAGCTTGCAGAAAAAAATTGGACATTTTCCTTTAGTGAAAATTGTGGGACATGTGGTGAATATTCGCAGTAACGGGATTCTGGACTTACGTCATGGCAGTGTCCGGGATGATGACTGGGAACATAATCCGGTACGGATTGGCTTTATGGACGATAACCGTAAACCTGCACCGATTCCTGCGCATATCGATGCCTATCTGGTGGCAGGTACGATCGAGTTTGAACACCATACCAACAAAACGCTTAATGTGATCGGCGATTATCTGGTCAGTGTCAAAAGTGCCTTGGGCGAACATTCCCATCCGCGTTTTGACCTGAAAGTACCTGATGCCCATAAGGCGATTTTCTATGGCCTAAATCATTTTGAAATTCAGTATCATCCACTGGTAGCTGAACAGATTGTGCGCTGGTTCTATCCAGGTGTGGAAGATGAAGCCTATACGCAAATTCATGAATATGTGACCGATCTGGACAGTATTGAAGGCATTGCCCTGACCTGATCGAAGGTAAAAAATTTGGTTCGCCTCTAAGAGAGTAATAAAAAAAGCCAGTCTGTAGACTGGCTTTTTTTGATTCAGATTTTGAAAATCAGTATTTATCTCTTAGACGTTTGACGGGCGCAGTCTGATATTTGCGGAATAATTGCCACAGGCTGATCAGCAATAAGATACTGAAGAACACCAATGACCAGACCGGTAAAGATTGCCCCAGGAACGTCCAGTCAATGGCAGCACATTCACCTGACCCATTCAGTACCTGCTGTAATACCGATTTCATCGGCAAAGTTTCCAGCCAGTAATCCAGACCTGGGCCACAGCTCGGCACTCGATCTGGGGGCAGATTCTGTAACCAGACATGCCGTGCAGCGACACCGACTGACCATAAGATACTGAGCGAGCCTAAGAAAGCATAACCACGCTTCATGGCATTGGATTTCGGATTATGCAGCAAAGCAATCAGGGAGATAATCCCCAGTCCGATTAATCCGATTCGTTGAAACACACACAATGGGCAAGGATTCAGCCCCTGTCCATGCTCAAGATACAAAGCAAATGCCATCCCGGCAATAGATGCCAAAAACAACACACCACTCACGAAGCGATAACCCCATTGCATGGTTAATCCTCTTATTTATTATCGATATTGGGCTAAATATTCAGTAAAACTGATCATGTTATCTTGCTCGAGCTGCTGTTGTTGCTGCAATGACTTTTGTGACAATTCATTGAAATATTTAAGTGTTTCTTTGCTTAATCGATGTGATTCATAGAGATTGCTATGCTGATGGGCCAAATGCTGGCCAAATTGCCACATGCTGCTATGACTACGAATATCTCCGACAATCAGGGCTGACAAGGTCGCATCAACTTCATCGACACGGATCTGCATCGCTTGCATGGCGTTGCTATATAAATCAGTTTCATAAGCCTGATCGAGCAATTGGGCCAGTGGCTGCATACGTTGCAAATGCAGATTACACCAGTCTTCAATCATATAACGCTGACCATTTTCCATAATCGCAGCGTTATAGGCACGACCACGGTTGACCACTTCTGCCTGATTCTGGTCAATGATTTCCTGTTCTGCATCCAGCAGCGCCGGGCTGTCTTGCAATAAGCAGTACAGTGCCACTACTTCCAGGAAGCCGGCAGTATCTTCATTGATCCCGATCGCGCTATACGGATTGACATCGACAGCACGCAGCTCGACATAGCCAATCCCGCGATTTTGCAAGGCTTGTGATGGAGTTTCGCCTTCTTGAGGTACCTGCTTTGGACGCACCAGACTGTAGTATTCATTTTCAATCTGTAGCACATGGTCATTGATCTGAATTGGCTGACCATTGGCATCATCCAGACCCAGACGGGTAAACTGTTTGTACGGTGTTTTAACCGCTTTTTGCAGACCTTCCAGATAATCCTGCAGATTATTGTAGTGAATACCCAGCTGTTTCTGTGCTGAATTCTGGTAGCCAAAACGTCCCATCCGTAATGCAGTCGAATAAGGCGTATATAAAGTACCGCGTACCAGCGGGAATAAATGGTGATCGCGTCCAGTCATAAAACACTGGCAAACTGCTGGACTGGCGCCGACCAGGAAAATCACCAACGGGGTTAAACGAATAAAGTTACGGATCAGCCCCATATAGCGATGGCTGCGATAATCCTGCAAGCTTAAAGCGCGCAGCTCTTCATCAGTTTCCTGTTCTTGTAGCGCTATAAAGAAATGATCCGGGAAAGACAGATTATAGTGAACCCCGGAAATGGTCTGCATACGGCGACCATAACGCACGCCTAAACCATGACGATACAGCGTTTTAAATAAGCCAATATTGGAGCTGCCATATTGCGCCAGCGGGATATTTTCATCCTTACTGTCGAGCATGCACGGCATAGACATCGGCCAGAGCTTTTCATCATTTTTCAGATGACGGTGTACAAAGGCATGAATGTCAGTCAGATAGTTGAGGGCTTCAGTAATACTCTCTTTCGGTGGAGTAATAAACTCCATCAAGGCTTCAGAATAATCGGTCGTAATATGCGGATGTGTCAGAGCTGAACCTAAGGCATGAGGATGCGGTTCCTGTGACAGGAAACCATTGCTTTGCATACGCAAGCTCTCACGCTCGATACCGCGCAGCATTCCTTTGATGAGCGACGAATCTACCCATTCCGGTAATACATCATGGGCAGTCGATTCAGGTTGACTCATTACAATCTCGCTTAATGGGGGGTAACTATTAAAATAGAATCATCGGTTTAGCTTAGTATACCGCGATTTCCAGACAGCACATGCTGCCCTGCCTAGTTTTCAAGCAAACCATTGATTTTTAGTTAGGCAAATTTTTAACACAAAGTTTCTCTATAAGACATGTGAAATTTGTGATTTTATTGACAAATAAATGCTAATAAATTGTAAACATTATGAATTATCAAGATATTTTAGATTTCTGGTTTAGTCCTGAGACTCAACCCAACTGGTTTGCCAAAAGTGACCAGTTCGACCAAAGTTTGAAGGAAAAATTTGGCGATATTCTGGAACAGGCGAGTAAGGCTGAACTATGGTCATGGCGTAAGAATGCTGACGGCCGGTTAGCAGAAATCCTTGTTCTGGACCAGTTTTCACGGAATATTTTTCGGGATACGCCGGGTGCTTTTGCCCAAGACAGTCTGGCTTTGGCACTGGCTCAGGAAGCCATCAGCCAGGATCTGGACAAGCAGCTGAGCCCGGAGCAACGTTCCTTCCTTTATATGCCTTTCATGCATAGCGAATCTAAATTAATCCATGAATTTGCGCTAAAATTATTTCAGCGCCTCGGCAATCCAGAAAACCTCGAATATGAAATTAAGCATAAAATCATTATTGACCGTTTCGGACGCTACCCACATCGCAACCAGATTCTGGGTCGTGAATCCACCGAGGAAGAATTGAGTTTCCTGACCCAGCCAGATAGCAGCTTCTAAAGGTCTGTAATTCGCTGGATCATCCTATCAGGAGAACGAAGATGAAAAAAACTGTCATTGCCCTGACCCTTGCGACGGCAGCCCTGCTTTCTGGCTGTGCAACGACTCCGTCTAAGCCGCTGACCTTTGACCAGCTCGGCCAGTACAGCACCACCCCACTGAACGCCAACACCTACCGCATCAGTTTTCAGGCGCGACCTAATATGAGTTTCGGTACGGCCGAAGAAATCACCCTGCTGAAAGCCGCTCAAACTACGGTACAAAATGGCTTCCAGTTTTTCCAGGTATTGAACGATCCTAGTAACCGTACCCAGCAACCACCGCGTCAGGCAATTGTCTATCCGGCGCCTAGCATCTATCCATACGGCTATTATCGTCCTTATGGTTATTCCCGACGCTATCCGGGATTCTGGCCTGATCCATTCTATGATCAGCCCTATACTGTTACTTTAGATCCTGCTCAAGTGGCTTATACCATTGAGTGCTTTAAAGCCGGTCAGGAACCGAAAGATGCCTTTGATGCCCGCTTGATTTTACAATCACTTGGCGCTAAATATGGAGTAAGTCCATCCGGCCAAGTATTCCAACCGCAGCCGGCCACGTCCCAATAACAGGATGATTTATGCAGAAAGAGCAGCCGTCACCAAGCTTACAACGCAGTAAACGTTTTGCGACCATTGCACTGGTCGTTGCAGCACTAGGTTGGCTGGCGCTGATGATTACTGCCAAACTGCTGCCTGAATATGTCTGGCTGATTCATATCCTGATGCTCTCTGCTGAGGCGGGTGTAGTCGGTGGTTTGGCAGACTGGTATGCAATTACCGTGCTGTTCCGCAATCCTTTTGGTCGGCTACCGATTCCAAAATTTTTACGTGACCATACTGAAATTATTCCACGCAATAAAGCCCGGATTGCCGAATCTATGGGTCGCTTTGTGCAGGAAAATTTCCTTTCTCCGCAAATCGTGCAGCGCAGTCTGGCCAGTACGGACTTAAGTCTGGCTGCCGGCCGCTGGCTGGCTAATCCGCAGAATAATGCTCAAGTCACACAAGTGATTCAGCAGACCGTACCCAAAGTATTTGAATTTGTCGGGCAGGAACAGATCGCCGGATTTATTCAGAGCAACAGTGTGCAATGGGTCAAAAATACCCAGATCAATACCTTGGCCAGCGAAATGTTACGCGCTGTTTTAGAAAATGATTTCCATCAGGATGTGCTGCAACGCGGCCTGGATGTGGTGCATGCTTGGATGACCTCACATCCCGAACAGACTCGTGAGCTGACCCGCACTTTATTCAAGGAAATGGGGGTCTGGAGACTGGCCAAAGGCGCCAGCTGGATCGGCATTGATGTGCAGCAGCGCAGTATCGATTCCGTGATTCAGCGGGTGGAAGCCATGTTGGCAGATCCCGACCATCCTTGGCGGCTTAAAATTGAAGAAACTGCTCAAGAACTGATGCAGCAATTGGCAGATTCTGAAAGTATGGCTAGCCAGCGACTGAATGAAACCAAAGATGCCCTGCTCGACAGCCCGCAAGTACTGAATTTTATCAGTGGTGCAGTGGTCATTTTATGCGATGCCATCAAAGCAGATTTGCAAAAATCGGATTCGGGGATTGCGGAGAATCTGCGAGTCGCCATTCAGCAAGTCGGTGAGAATATTATTTCAAATACCTCAGTACGTGAGTTACTGAATAAACGTCTCAGTGGTATCGCTGTAGACTTAAGTGACCAGTACAGTGAGAAAGTGATTCGTTTTATCAGTGAACGTATTCATGAATGGGATTCGACCGAGATGATCGACAAGATTGAAAATGAAGTCGGTGGTGACCTGCATATGATCCGGGTCAATGGTGTCGTGGTCGGAGCCTGTATTGGTCTGATCCTTGGGATCATCCGCGCTGCAGTCGAGCATCTGATTTAATTGGTTTTTTAGCTAGAGACCCCATCTGTTAGCGAATTCTTTTTACCTTCTAAAACTTCTTTCTTAATTCTCATTGATAGAAAACAATTATTTGGGTGGCTGATTTCCTGACATATCGACCAGCAATCCGGCAAATTTGCGTACAAAAGGCAAAAGCGTTACCACAATTGGAAAAGCAATTGCCCAGGAAATCATCCAGTTATGAAACCAGAGCGCCATGAAGCCTTCAATCCAGCCCAGATTGCGCAGCATGTTGATCATGGAAATAATCCCACTCATCAGGCAGGACAAGATAAAAGGCACAATGACCAAGGCCCATTTGGCTGGAAGTTTGGGAATATTGCCGATGATGATCGGGCGCTGTTTTGAATCCATGCTGACTCTTTTTATTGTTTCAATCAGGCTAATATAGGCCATTTTGATTGCTGGATGATTCATTTTTTTATAGCAAAGTTTGCAACTTATTTATTCTCCTCTTTCTCATGTGATCCTTCATTGATGACCGATCGACGGATAGAAACCATAGGCTGTTAATCGTATATTTTTTATTCCCCATAAATGGTTTTACCTAAAGAGTCGGAAATTTGCTATATTTGCTGTTTTTCTGCGATATCTATTTTCGACTGATTATGAATACGGCAATCCAAGCAGCTCTCGATCATGCAGTGCAAACTTTACAGGCACAAAACGTACTCCCATCTGACTGGAACAATACAAGTAATTTGACGCGTACCAAAGACCGCAGCCACGGTGACTTTGCATCAAATATTGCCATGATCGCGTCTAAAGCTGCGGGTATGAAACCGCGTGATTTAGCAGAAAAAATCCTTGCTGCCCTGCCTGAAGTGGCGGATATCAGCAAGGCAGAAATTGCAGGCCCAGGCTTTATTAACTTCTTTTTAAATGCAGACCAGCGTTTTGCTGTGCTGGATCAGATTCAGGCTCAACAGGCAACGTATGGTCGTACCCAGGCCAATGCGGAAAAACGCGTTCAAGTTGAATTTGTTTCTGCGAACCCGACTTCCAGCCTGCACGTAGGTCATGGTCGTGGCGCTGCTTATGGTATGACTGTTGCAAATCTGCTTGAAGCGACAGGTGCCAAAGTTGACCGTGAATATTATGTCAATGACGCAGGCCGTCAGATGGATATTCTGGCGACTTCAACTTATTTACGTTATTTAGAATTGACGGGTCAGGAACTGGTGTTCCCGAAAAATGCCTATCAAGGTGACTACGTTAAAGAAATCGCACAAAGCATTATTGATAAAGACGGCGATATCTATGTTCGCCCTGTTGCAGACGTTTATAAAGATGTCCCTGAAGACGTACAGTATGCTGCCGAACCGGATGCTGAAGGCAATAAAGTGGTTGTTTCAGGCGATAAAGAAAAACACATTGATGGCCTGATCTTTAACTCACAAACCTTATTAAATGAAGGTTACCGCGTCTTCCATCAGGCTGCGTTAAAAGCCATCCTTGATGATATTAAAGATGACCTCGGTGAATTCGGGGTGACTTTCAATCAATGGTTCAGTGAAGCGACTTTAATTGAAAAAATTGATGAAGCGCTACAAACTCTAGATCAGCGTGGCTTCCTGTATGAAAAAGATGGCAATATCTGGTTCAAGTCGACTGAATTTGGTGATGAAAAAGACCGCGTGGTTAAACGCCGTAATGGTCAAACCACTTATTTTGCCTCTGATATTGCGTATCACCTGAACAAATTACAACGTGGCTATACCGATATCATTGATATCTGGGGTTCAGACCACCACGGTTATATCGCACGTGTAAAAGCCGCGATTGATGCTCTGGGCTATGACTCGAAAAAACTGACTGTACTTCTGGTTCAGTTTGTCAGTCTGTGGCGTGGTGGCGAGATGGTACAGATGTCCTCTCGTTCAGGCCAGTTCGTGACTTTACGTGACCTGCGCAAAGAGGTCGGGAATGATGCAGCGCGTTTCTATTATGTTATGCGTAAATCTGAACAGCACATTGACTTCGACCTTGACCTTGCCGTATCTCAAAGCAAGGACAACGCCGTATATTACATCCAGTATGCGCATGCGCGGATCTGCCGTATGTTAGAAAAGGCAGCCTCTACAGGTGTGAACTTTGATGCAGCCACTGCACGTGGTCTGGCAGCCAAACTTGAGCTGGAAGCAGAGACTGAAATTCTGGCAAAACTGGCAGCTTATCCAGAGATTGTTGTTCGTGCTGCAAACAGCTATGAACCGCATCAGATTGGTAACTACCTGAAAGAGCTGGCTGCGCTGTTCCATGGCTGGTACAACGACAACAAGGTTCTGGGCGATGATGCAGAATTAACTCAGGCACGTTTATTGTTATCTGTAAATGTTCGCCAAGTGCTGCGTAACGGTCTGGAACTGCTTGGTGTATCTGCGCCTGAGTCAATGTAAAGCACTGCTTTTACATTGACGCAAGACGAAGAGCTCTGCTCGAAGTGAGCATGTAAGCAAAACACTGTTTTGCATGCTCGCAAGGCGAGAGCTGTGCTTAAAGTAAGCATGCTAGTCATTGCCGTTTATCTGCTGAATAAACATTTTGTAACGTTAGCTATGTGCTTGAAGATGTAGATAAATTAAAATTCTGTGTGATTTGTGATCTAGATAATGACTTTTCTATCATGATCACATAGGATGAAGTTATAGTAGGGGCATAACTGCTGTTATGCCTTTTCTATTTGCCCCGATAAATAAGAGGAAATCCCAAGTGTTTGGAAAAACGCAGCGCGGTGTATCTGAAAGACCGAATAAGCCCAAAAAGCCACTTATTCCTACCTGGCTCGGCACACTCGTGATCATTTTAATCGTGTTAAGTTTTTTAATGGCACTCATGCTGTGGAAGCCATGGGAACCTGTTAAACCTAAAAACCAGGCTACGGCTGAGCATTCTCAAGAAGAAGATACCAATAAAGACTACCGTTTTTATGATCTGTTGCCACAGCAGCAAGTGACACCGATTCCTGAAAAGGCGGTTCCTGAAGCAAAAAATCAGGAAGCAGTGGTGATTGTAGAGGCACCAAGACCTGAAGTTGATGAATCAGAAACAGCAACTGAGCCAGGTCTGGATACAACCGAAGCCCCAACTCCTGCTTCTGCAAGCTATATTTTACAAGTTCGTAGTTTTGATGACCCGGATCAGGCAGATGCCCGCCGTGCAGAAATTATTCTCAACGGTTTATCTGCAGATGTAGTCCGCAGCGTGGAAAATGGCAAGGTTTGGTATCGTGTCGTGTCTGGACCTTATGATTCAGCAGAATCTGCGATTATTGCACAGCAAACCTTACAGCATAGTGGTATTGATTCGATCGTGGTCAAACGATAAGGTTTAAATATAAAAAGCGCCAGATGGCGCTTTTTTTCCCTCTCCTAAAAGGAGAGAAAATCTCCCCCTTTAATAAAAAGGGAATGAGGGGGATTTACTTATTCTGAGTCAGCAAATATTTAATCCCTTCAACCTCCCTTTAAAAAAGGGAGGCTTTGGGAACTTAAATAGTGTGACCTAGCGCCTCACCCATCAATACGGTTGAATTGGCTTTAAACTTCTCATCCCATTGCATCTTGTTTTCTTCAAACAGAATAACAGCGGTTGAACCTAGGTAAAAACGGCCCAGCTCTGCACCTTTTGCTAAGAAAAGATTATGCTGGTTTAGCTCAATACGGCCAGAGGGTTTTACTTTGCCAGTCGCTACAGTTTCAATGCCAGCCACAATCATCGCACCAACTAGAACCACTGCCATACGACCAAGTTCGGTATCAAACAGACATACCATACGTTCATTACGGGCAAACAGGCCCGGAATATTTTCGGCTGTGGTCTGGTTGACCGAGAACAGTTCACCCGGCACATATAAGGTTTCTGTTAGAGTTCCGGCGAATGGCATATGAACACGGTGATAGTCACGTGGTGACAGATACACTGTCGCAAACTCACCATTCTTGAATGGTTCTGCCAGTTGCGGATCAGCAATCAGGTTTTCAACCGTAAACTTCTGACCTTTGGCTTGGAACACATTGCCATTTTCAATTTTACCCAGTTGGGAAATCGCGCCATCTGCCGGAGACACAATCGCAGTTGAATCAGCATCGACCGCACGCACCCCGGTTCTTAGTCCACGGGTAAAGAAATCATTAAATGATTTGAATTTTAAGGCATTCGTCTGCTCAGCAATCGACATATCAATCCCGTATTTGGTCTTGAACGCTGCGATCACGGCTGTTTTTACAATCGGATTTTCGCTGGCTGCAATTTTTCCCACCACACGGGACAGGCGATGCTGTGGCACCACCTTTTGGGCCTGGATAAACAGTTGTTGTTTTAGACGCGATGTGATGCTCAAGATGGCACCTCTCCTGTAGCGATTGGACTATCGAGGCGGTTGCCCCATTCACTCCACGCACCATCATAGGCTCGAATTTTCCAGCCGAATAAGCGACCCAGAATATAAGCCAGACCTGAACGGTGATGGGACTGACAATACACCACAACTGGTTGATCCAGATCAAATCCCAGTTGTTCCAGACGCTGCTGAGTACGTGGTAAAGGATGTAATTTTAAATGATTTTGCCGGTTAAGGGCAGTACTCCACTCAAAATGACGTGCGCCCGGGATGTGACCACCGCGTCGCGCGGCCAAACGAAGGCCAGTATATTCATCTTCTGTACGGCAATCCCATACCTGAATATTTTCATTTTCAATGAGTTGTTTTAGTTCATTATAATCGATCTGAAATTCAGCCTTTCTTTCAAGATTAACCGGAACCAGATGATCGACAGGTGTAAACGTTTCCTGATCTGATGAAGTCGGTAGTCCTGCACCCAGCCAGGCATGGATACCGCCATTGAGTAAACTGGTATTTTCAAAGCCCAAACAATGCAGGTTCCAGAGCAGACGCCCTGCCCACGCACCGCCTTCATCATCATAAGCCACGACATGATGGTCAGGAGAAATGTTCAGGTAACGAATTAAAGCTTCCAGCCCTTCCGCATCCGGTAACAGGCCCATGGCTGTTTCCTCCTGGCGAACCAGCAGCTTGGGTTGCAGATGTAAGGCATGTGGAATATGCAATTGTTCATAAACCGACGCCCGGCTTAAATCAATAATTCGAAGTTTTTCGTGCCCCAAATGTGGAACCAAATCTTCTGCTTCAATCAGCAGACCAAAGTCAAAGGCGGAAGCTGTCATCTTAGTAGTTGTCATTGCGGTCAAATCCTTTTGATCTTAGCACAGCTCATTTTTTCAATTATGTTGTTTTTATCTAGATCCTTAGCATAATTTTAGCTAAAGCTAATTCAAGAAAGACCATCCTCTAAGAAAAAACCGCCTCATGATTGAAGCGGTTTTTTTAATAAAGCAGATATTTTTAGGCAGGTTCTGAGATATTGAATACCTGACGCAAATATGCCAGGAAGGTATCATTATCCGTCATGGTTTTGCCTGGGCTATCGGAGATTTTCGCCACGGATTGACGGTTACATTCCACCAGTTTCAATACGATATTTAGCGGTGTCTGCCCCATATCATTGGTTAGATTGGTGCCGATCCCGAAACTGACCTGGAAGCGATCTTTAAAGTATTGATGCAATTTCCAGGCTTTTTCCAGATTCAGACCATCACTAAAGGTCAGCATCTTGGTCTTACTGTCAATTTTCAGCTTTTTATAATGTGCATAAGCTTTGTCACCCCATTCATAGGGATCGCCACTGTCATGGCGCAAGCCATCAAACAGTTTGGCAAAGTACAGGTCAAAGTCACGCAGGAAAGCATCCATCCCGACCACATCAGTCAAGGCAATTCCTAGGTCACCGCGATATTCTTGTACCCAAGTTTCCAGGGCGGCTTTCTGGAAATTACGCAAACGCACATCCAAGGCCTGAAAGGCTTGCAGAAATTCATGCGCCATGGTGCCAATCGGAGTAATGCCCAACTCTTTGGCTAAATACACATTACTGGTCCCACGGAACACGTGTGGTGCAGCTTTATTGAATTCTTCGACCACATGCTTTTGCCAGTCAAAACTATAACGACGGCGGGTACCAAAGTCTGACACCAGGAATGGTGGATCATTCCGGTTTTGCTCGGCATCATACTGTTTTAAAAGTTCAATTTTAGCTTTTAAACGACGTTCACCTTCGGCTAGCACTTCAGGTGTACGAATGCGGCTGAAATACAGTTCATTCACAATGGCTAGTACAAAGATTTCAAACATCATTGCCTGAACCATGGGGCCTTCAATAGTAATATCCAGGCGGCCTTCATTATCGATGGTGGCCTTAATAAAACGGCGTTTGAGCTGGAATAGTTCCAGATAATCCACAAAATCGCTTTTGATAAAACGCAGGCTGCGTAAATATTGTAATTCGTCTTCTTTAAATTTGAGCTGACACAGCAAATCCAGTTGGTGATTCAAATCATCCAGAATATCCGTCAGCGGATATTCCGTATCTTCCAGGTTGCGACAACGGAAATGATAGACACTATGCGTTTGTGGAAACTTGTGTAATACCACTTGTAGCATGGTGAATTTATACAAGTCAGTATCTAACAAAGAGTGGATAATTGGAGCCATAACTAAGGGAAATATCGCTGTGCTTATCCCGCATTAAAGCATAAAAGTTTAGGCAATATTGCAGGATTTACGTACAGCTAGCTGAATTATCGACAAAAGTTCAAGAAAATAAACTGCTTCCTGCTCGGTTATTTGACTGCTTTCAGCCCGTTTTCCTGTTCCTTGATAATTTTCTGTAGCTGCTTTTCCTGACCGATCACCTTGGCAAATTCAGCTGTGGTTTTTTGCCCGGTTTTCTTGGCTTGGGCATCACAGTCTACCTGACGCAGCTGTTTGGCAATGGCAAATTCCATTTTAAACAAGGCGCCCATCAAGGCCGTATTGCCACGGTTGTCCCGGGCGCAGCGGTCTGCCCCTTTGGCCAGTAAGGTGGTCACAATATCCTGATGGCCATAATAGGTCGCCATCATCAATGGGGTATAACCATCTTGATTACGTACATCGACTGGAAAGCCATGTTTTAAAAATTCATTGATCACTTCGCTATTGCCGATTTTAGCAGCAGCAAAAAACAGATCGATCAATTCCTGTTGTGAGGTCATCTGAACGCTTGCCGCAGTTTTTGCAGGGGAGACATTCTTCACTTCAGCAGCAGTTGCGAATGCGGAGCTAAAGGCAAGAATACTGGCTAAAAATGCATATGGCAGAACTTTCATGATGAACTCCAACAGAAATCGAAAGGAAAATTTAAGTCTTGAAAGACTCAATTGACCTGAGATGAAATAAAAAACGGAGTGCCTGTAAAACTCCCCCTAGGGTGCAGGAAAGGTTTGGAGTATTACAGGACTTTTTGGAGGTGATGCGCTATGCCCTAGTCACCAGTTCCTCAAGACCAATCGGAATTAGTCTTTTAATTTTGCAGCTTTGGCCTTAACGATGGCGATGTCGCCATTTACAGCTTTGGTCATACGCATACCGTAGTCCGCATCTGCCTTATAGAAGTAAGACAACATAATGTGCTTGGTTTCTGAATCTTTGACATTGCCTAAGTCAGCCGCCAGATTCATGATCAGGTCATCTTTTTCTTTGGCAGTATAAGAGCGGTAAAGTTCACCGGCTTGCTTAAAGTTTTGCTCTTTAGTACCGATCTGCTGAACATGACCAGTCAATGGAGTTTCAACTGCACGCGCTTTTTCAGTCGCCGGTTTAGGCTCTTTACGGCTTGGCTCGTAGTTCACATCAGAGTCACGTTCAGACACATTCATGTGACCTTCCTGGTTGTTGTTGTTCACATTCACCACAGGACGGTTTACCGGAATTTGCTGATGGTTCACACCTAGACGGTACATTTGTGTATCTGAATAAGAGAAGATACGGCCTTGAAGCAAACGGTCTTCAGAGGGTTCGATACCTGGTACCAGATTACCTGGTGCAAATGCAGCCTGTTCAGTTTCATTGAAGAAGTTCTTCGGCATACGGTTCATCGTCAATGTACCGACTTTTACTTCTGGAACCAGATTGGTTGGCCAGATTTTGGTTGGATCTAGCGGATCGAAATCAAAGCTGTTCAGATCTTTAGGATCAAGCACCTGAATATATAGATCCCATTTCGGGAAATTACCTGCATAGATGTTGTTATAAAGATCGTTGGTCAAGTGGTTGAAATCTTTACCTTGTTGAACAGCCGCTTCTTTGACGTTCAGGCCCTTCACGCCCTGTTTAGAGCGGAAGTTGAATTTTACGTACTTGTATTCGCCTTTGTTGTTATACAGTTTGTAGGCATGTACACCGAAACCGTCCTGTTCGCGGTAGCTGGTTGGGACACCTTGCTTGCCATAAACATAAGTCAGCATGTTGGTTGCCCAAGGCTGGCTAGACAAGAAGTCAAACACACGGTTGGCATCTTGTACATTTGTGACCGGGCTTGGTTTCATCGCATGGATGAAGTCCGGGAATTTAATCGCATCACGGATAAAGAAGACTGGCGTCTGGTTACCGACTAAGTCCCAGTTACCTTCCTGAGTATAGAATTTGATGGCGAAACCGTGAGGATCACGTAGGGTTTCTGGTGAACCTTTACCATGAATGACGGTAGACATGCGCACAAAAACTGGAGTTTTGGTACCGGCCTTAAATAAAGAAGCAATTGTTAAATCAGACAGATCTTTCGTAGTAACGAATTCACCATAAGCACCTGTACCACGTGCGTGAACCACACGTTCAGGAATGCGCTCACGGCCAAAACGTTGCAGTTTTTGAACCAGTTGTACATCTTGCAACAAAGTTGGACCTTGTGGACCCGCAGTGATCGAGTTTTGGTTATCACCGACAGGTGCCCCGTTATCTTTGGTTAATGGCGCAGCTTGTGCAGCTGTCACCGTTGCAAGCATTGCAACAAGTAATGAGCGCTTAAACATTTCTAAATCTCTCAATTTAATACCTTTCCTGCATGCAGCTAAGATACTTGAGAGCAAAAAATAGATAAAACAGATAATTTTTATTATTATGATCGTGTTTTTAGATAACTTAAAATATTATCAATGATAATCAATAAATTAAGCCCATTTTTTAGACATTAACTTAATAATAGATGAGTCTGATCTTGCTACAATGGCGGCAATTTTGAATCTGACTGAAATTGATTATGCGTGCATTATTACAACGGGTACTCGAAGCCAAAGTCGTGGTCGATGGTGAAACCACCGGAGAAATTGGCAAAGGTATTCTGGTTTTTCTGGGCTTAGGTAAAGAAGATAATCTGGAAAAAGGCAAAAAACTGATTGATAAAATATTGAAATATCGCTTCTTTGATGATGAGCAAGGCAAGATGGGCTGGAATGTCAGTCAAGCCAATGGCGGTTTACTGCTGGTGTCCCAATTTACCTTGATGGCGCAAACCCAAAAAGGCTTACGTCCAGATTTTGGTCCAGCCATGCCGCCAAGCGATGCTAAGGCCTTATATGAACAGTTGGTCGAATATGCCCAAAGCCAGTTCGACAATGTACAAACCGGTATTTTTGCAGCTGATATGAAAGTGCATCTGGTCAATGATGGACCGGTAACGTTTAATCTGGAAGTTGAATAAACCGTCATTGTTTCAGAATGAAAAAAGCCCTCTAAATGGGGGCTTTTATATGATAATCCTCCCCGACCCCCTCCTTTAATTAAAGCAGGAGGATTAGGAGTTATTTACCAGTTTTCTCTTTAATAAACTGACGTGCCATTTTCACTTTATCTTTGACCGGTTTTGGCAGTTTAGGCGGAATCATTTTCGCAACCTGGTTAAACCAGACTAGCAGACCAAAATCACCTTCCATTTTAATCGTGCCACTTTGCATACCGGTCATGAATGCCGTCGGATCACCTTTAAGCAACGTTTTTACACCCTGTTCACTATCAGCAAATTGCAGCACGAAATCAGCTTTCTCTGCATCACCTGAAACGGTATCGATATGACCATTATTCACAACGATCTGACGTGCCATTCCCTCATCTGTTCCGATCTGGATACGGAACTGGCGTTCATGTACCAATTCAATAAATTTCGGGCTGGTGCGTGCTAACTGCTTCATACGTAATGCAAGACCTGCGACCAGCAAATCAAGTGGATCGGTACTGAGGTCAACAAGAGGAAGTTTGAGCACAGGAATGGAGGACAGTTTCATGGAATTATGCCTATTCTAATTGTACGAAAATTGACAAATATCCTAGCATAGATCAAAGCTAGGCAGATGCAGGACTTTGTATCATATTTCTAAACGAAAAATGCACCCGCAGGTGCATTATTTCGCTGATATTAGAGAACTTAACGGCTAGATAGCTGCTGCTGGTCATCTTCATACACTGGTGTATGTTCGATATAACGGCGTTTAGCCAAAGCACGCTCTGCACGTCGATCTTCACGCAATAACAGTAAGGTCACTACGACCATCACGGTCGTTAAAGCTGTCAGATAGCTATATGTCATCGGGAGCTCAAACAAGGCTTGAGTACCTACTCGAATCACTTCGATCAGGCCCCAGGCCAGCATTCCCGCAGCCATAAAACTTAACCAGCGACGATAAGGCGAGAAGAAAACAGCAAGCACAGCCGCGGCGACTAAACTAAAGCCTACGAGAGTTGCTAGATTCGCTGTTACCATATAAACCCCTCCATCCAAAAGAATAGTGTGTATGCTTGATATTGCAACCGTACTACCTATTGAATTTCGTTAAATCAATAAAATGGAATGTGTTGATTTGTATCTCTATGCATGCATTATGCTGAGTTTTTTACATAAAAAAAGTCCTGCTTTCTCCCCTTACGACATACTCTGTCGCGATATTATTTTGTCATTACATTTTTTATTTTCACAGTATTTGTGGATCAATTGCTGCGTCGATGTTGGCGTGTCATTACAAAATCATATGCCCTTTCATCGACTTAAAAAAAATATTTTCCGTTTAAGATGATCGGGGTATTTATAGACAAGCTGCGCCGTCCCTCGATAAAAGTTAAGCTAAAAATATAAAAAAACGCGACCCTAAGGCCGCGTTGGATTTTACCGCAAAGCTATGTATTACGCGCGGCTCAGATCTTTATCATGTACACCGAGCAGGTAGAGCACGCCATCCAGCCCCACACTGGAAATGGCCTGATTGGCATTCTGACGAACCAAAGGTTTGGCACGGAAAGCCACCCCTAGACCCGCAATTGAAAGCATTGGCAGGTCATTGGCACCATCACCCACAGCGATGGTCTGCTCCAGAGAAATTCCCATATTGTCGGCAATTTCACGGAGCAATAAAGCCTTGCGTGCGCCATCCACAATATGACCTTTAACTTCGCCTGTCACCACGCCATTCTGCACATCCAGAATGTTGGCATGAACTTCATCAATTCCTAGTTTGGCTTGCAGATATTCTGCAAAATACTGGAATCCGCCAGACAGAATCGCAGTACGGTAGCCCAGTGCTTTCAGGGTTGAAATCAGACGTTCTGCACCTTCAGTCACGGTCAGACGTTCTGCAATTTTTGGCAATACCGATGCATCCATGCCTTTTAATAAAGCAACACGAGCACGGAAACTTTGCTGGAAGTCCAGCTCGCCCTGCATCGCGCGTTCAGTAATTTCAGAGACTTGAATACCCACACCTGCTTCGATCGCCAGCTCATCAATCACTTCCTGCTCGATCAGGGTCGAGTCCATGTCAAAGCAGACCAGACGGCGATTACGGCGGTAAGCATTATCTTCTTGTACTGCCACATCGACATTCAGGTTGTTCGACAGGCTTAAGCAGGCTGCACGCATGGCTGCTGCATCCAGCATCTGGCCTTTCAGACCAAACTGTACACAGGCACGTTTAGGGCCAGTATTGGAACCATCCAGCTCAGGACGGCCAGAAAGACGGGTCACGGTTTCAATATTGAAGCCCTGACTCGACACAATCTGGGTCACGGCTTGCAGATGAGAGGCATTTAATTCCGGGGCCAATGCCGTTACGATATAACGCGTGCGGCCACCTTCTCTTACCCACTGTTCATATTCAGCAGCAGAGATTGGTTTAAAGCGCACTGTTAACCCGATATCATGTGCTAGAATCAGGATTTCCTTCATGGCTAATGCTGTTGCAGTTTGGTCATCAGACGATACAACAATACCTAAGGTCAGTTGATTATGAATGACCGCTTGCCCCACATCTAGAATCTGTAAGGAATGAGCGGACAAAACCTGCATTAATCGTGTAAATTGATTAGGCTGGTCGGGTCCTAAGAATGATATAAGAATGATTTCTCGCATGAATTGACTCGGGTCTGAGCTACAACTATTGTTAGAATCATAATCGAAATTGAACAGAATTGCCTTGGAAGTTTACGTTGAATGCGCCTAGACAAGGGCTATTTGCTAGCCTACTGATTGTAAGTTTTGCTCTGCATACCTTTTTACTGGTATTGGCAACGACTCACCAACTGAATGATAACCGTGTCAACCAGGGACAGCTCATGACGAGCCAACTGGTCACAGACAGCCTGGCGGAGCTTGAACCGGCGAACCGCGTTTCTCTGGCACTTCTGGCCAACCGTTATGCGACTAACCCAAGCGTTGCTTCAATTCGCATCCTGGATGCGAATGGTCAGGTTTTAGCCACTGGTGGGCTGACCAAGACCCGTAATGGGGAAGTTTTTGTCCGTGATGCCCTACAAAACGAGAAAAAAGTCGGTGTGATTGAAATCACCCTGATTGAGCCAAGTATTGGTGAAATTCTGCGGACTCAATGGCTTGCCATTCTGTTTTCTTTTATTATTCATGGTCTGCTTTGGGTCGGTTATCGTGCGGTAGCGCGTCCAAGCCGTACCGAGTATCTGGCACGTATCAATAATGAATCGCGACTGAAATTCGAGATTCAGACTTTGACTCAGGCATTGGAACAGGAAAAGCATAATGCCGCCCTCGCCATTGCCCAGGCACAGCAAGCTCTGAAAAACAAACTGAAAGAAAAAGACAGCAAACCGGTGGTACTGGATACCGATAGCCTGAGCTTGAACATTCAGTTCTATGATCCAAAACAGTTGCTGGATAGTGTGAATAAAACGGTATCGGTTCCTTATTTCAATTTGTGCCAGATTTTCCTGAACAAAGCCACTGAACTGTGCATCCAGCACTACAAACTGAACAGCACGGATATTTGTACCGTGCACAAGTTTGATGAAAAAGGTGCCAGTATCAGTATTGCGGCAGACAAGCCAGATGCCCTCGTCTGTCTGACCATGATCAGTTCAGTATTCCAGTTACTTTCGGAAGTCCTGTATAAGCGTTATCGTGAAGAAAAACGTTTTGTCCTGCAGACACGTAGTGCGATTTCTTCAGCTGTTGAAGAAATGCAGCTTAATTCAGTTCAAGCCGCAGAACGTCTGGTTCAGCAACTGGTCGCTAAGGAAAGTGCACTGCATGTTCCTAATGCCCTGTTGAAACAAATCGCGGACCACTTTGAGCTGGTCAGCATGCCCAATCCGACCAATGTCCTGACCCGTCATGCTTTTGTGGTGAATGGGATGGATGCTGAAAGCGCCGAGCTGGCACAGACTTTTAGAACCGAAATTCTAAAATCCAAACAATCCAAAGCCTCATAAATGTCCCTGAATGTTGCAATTAAAAAAAGCCGGATCCAATATCCGGCTTTTTGATGGGTACAAAACAAATACGCCAGCGTGTCTTGGACTACCCTTTAAATTTTTAACTGTTTTTGTTCCAGCAGATATTGCTGGGCATTATAAGGCTGGGCCGGATCCTGACAGGGGACTTTATGCCACTGACCCTCGGCATCTAACTCCCATGCATTTTGACAATCTTTTAAATAGCTGATCAGGCCATCTTTATAAATCCGTTTTTTCAGCTCTGGATCCAGCACCGGGAAACAGGTTTCGACCCTGGAAAACAGGTTGCGCCCCATCCAGTCGGCACTGGCACAATACAGTTTCTTGGCGCCGCCATGTTCAAAATAATAAACCCGGGTATGTTCCAGGAAACGTCCAACGATTGAACGGACCTGGATATTTTCTGACATGCCGGTGACTTGTGGAATCAGGCAGCAGATTGAACGCACAATGAGGTCAATTTTCACCCCGGCCTGTGATGCCTGATAGAGGGCAGCAATCAATTGCGGTTCAGTCAACGCATTCACTTTGATGATGATATGCGCAGCTTTTCCAGCTAGGGCAAATGCCTTTTCCTGCTCAATCAGTTTCAGCAGTTCGCTATGCAGGGTAAACGGTGCATGCAGCAAGGCTTTCAGTTTGGCCATTTTGCCCATGCCGGTCAGTTCCTGGAACATGCGGTGCACATCTTCACAGATATCCGGCTGTGTGGTCATCAGGCCGTAATCGGTATACATACGGGCATTCCCGGCATGATAGTTTCCGGTACCTAGATGCGCATAACGCAGTAGTTCCTGATTTTCACGCCGGACGATCAGAATCATTTTGGCATGGGTCTTATAACCGACGATGCCATAGACCACCACTGCCCCGGCTTCTTGCAGGATATTGGCCACCATAATATTGGATTCTTCATCGAAACGCGCCCGCAATTCAATCACGGCCGTGACTTCCTTGCCATTCCGTGCGGCTTCTGCCAGCACCTGAACAATTTCCGAATCCGGACCACTGCGATATAGCGTCTGCTTGATCGCCAGCACCGCCGGGTCCTTGGCCGCTTCGCGCAGTAAAGTAATCACCGGCTGGAATGAATCAAAAGGATGATGCAGCAGCACATCCTGTGCCTTTAAAATTTCAAAAATACTTTTCTGTTTACGGAAAATTTTCGGAATGACCGGACTAAAATGCGGATACTTTAATTCCGGACGCTCAAAGCTGGTACTCAGGCGGGACAAATTGATCGGTCCATCAATCCGGTACAGCTCCTGTTCCGTCAGATCAAATTCATCCAGCAAATAGTCGATGATGTTCTGTGGAGAGTCATTTTCAATTTCCAGACGTACTGCACGACCAAAGCGGCGCGAACACAGTTCATCTTTTAAAGCCACCGCCAGATCATCGACATCTTCCGACAATACCAGATCGGCATTGCGGGTAACCCGAAAGGCATAACATCCGGTCGCTTTCATGCCGGGAAACAAATCACTGATATGCTGCTGGATGATCGCAGTCAGAAAGATCTGGGTGGTATTGTTTCCGGTGACATCTTCCGGAATTTTAATCAGGCAGGGTAAGGAACGTGGTGCCGGCACAATTGCCATCTCGATTTCACGGCCAAAGGCATCTTTACCTTCCAAGCTGATAATAAAGTTCAGACTTTTATTCACCAAACGTGGAAAAGGATGTGAAGGATCCAGACTGATCGGGGTCAGTACCGGTTGCACTTCTTTGGCAAAAAAGGCTGCAATCCAGGCCTTATGTTTTTCCAGAAGATCCTGGTATTGAAGAAACTGAATCCCCTGCGCCTGGAGTTCAGGCAAAATTGCATGATTCAGAACCTCATACTGTTTGTTCACTGTGGCATGAATGGACTGGGACAGTTCTTGTAGAATCAGCTCGGTGGGTACAGCATCAGGCGTCCGGGTAGTCGCATTCAGATCTTGCTGTTTCATCAGCCCGGCAATCCTGATTTCAAAAAACTCATCCAGGTTACGGGAAAAAATAATCAGGAAGTTTAAGCGCTCTAAAATCGGTAAATTCGGATCGAGTGCTTGTGCCAAGACACGACGCTGAAATTCAAATAAGGAAAGTTCCCGATTAAAATAGGTCGCTGACGAATGCTGAAATTGTTCCATGCCCTCTCAATGCTGCTGATTACAGTCTGTTGTTTCACATCATTGAGGGGCGATCTTAGGCAGACTTCATGACACTTATGTTACAAAGCTCGATAAATCCATATAAATTAATATTTTAATTTTTCACCGTATAAAAAAATCATGCTATGGCTCGTTGGGCGCCGTCATCAAATTGCAATTAAGTGTCCGTTTTTTCAGTTTGTCTGCCAGCCCAATAAGTGGCTAAAGCAGGTCCTGAAATATTATGCCACAGGCTGAAAATGGCACTTGGAACCGCAGTAATGGGAGATGCAGCAAAATGGGTCGCCGCCAAGGCCACACCCAGACCAGAATTCTGCATCCCCACTTCAATGGATACTGCACGACAGTCAATTTCTGCCAAGTGAAATATGCGACTGGCCCAATAACCCAGTAAATAGCCCATCCCATTGTGTAAAGCCACAAGCCCTAAAATCATTAAACCAGATTCCAGAATCTGGGTTTTGCTGCCGGCAATAATTGCCGCCACAATTGCGACAATGGCAATCACTGAAATTACTGGCATTACCTGGATATAGCCTTCTACCTTGGTTTTTAGAAGGGCGCGGATAATCAAACCTAAAATGATTGGAAACAGCACCACTTGCAGAATCGAAATCAGCATGGACAAGGCATTAATTTCAATCCATTGGCTGGCCAGCAGATAAAAAATTGCCGGAGTCAAAAGCGGTGCCAATAAAGTCGATACCGAAGTACACGCCACAGAAAGGGCTGTATTGCCCTTGGCCATATAGGTAATCACATTGGATGCGGTGCCACCTGGACAGCAGCCCACCAGAATTACACCAATCGCAATTTCAGCCGGAAGCTGGAATAGCTGACAGAGCAAAAAGGCTAACCCTGGCATCACCATAAACTGAGCCACGACCCCAATCGCGACGGCCTTAGGACTTTGCAAGATACTTTTAAAATCGCCTGGCGTCATGGTCATGCCCATACCAAACATGATCAGACCCAACATCCAAGGAATATAGGCGCGTAACCAGACGAAAAGATCCGGCAGCATCAGAGCAATCGCTGAAAATAGAATGACCCACAGAGCAAAGGTCTTTTGGACAAACTGGCTAAATTGAAGGAGTGCTGACATGGGGAAATCCAGGGGTCATGAAAAAGAAATCAAGGCATCTGTGGATGCCTCAAAGTAAACAAACCATTGCATAATGGTAAATGGCCCTAATCGCCTTAAGTCAGCGCTTAGGCAGCATTAATAATATCTTTCAGATAAATCCGTTTTACACCCTGTGCCAGCATGTCCTGCCAGGCATGTTGTAGCGAACCATTCAGGTCTATGCCTTTGGTAGCATCCGCAATGACATAGGCCTTAAAGCCGAGTTTACAGGCATCCATCGCGGTCCAGGCCACACAAAAATCGGTCGCGATACCCACGATAAATACGGTATCAATGCCACGCTCCCGTAAATAGCCGGCCAGACCAGTACTGGTTTTTTGATCAGCTTCCATAAAGGCGGAGTAACTGTCGATATTTTGATGAAAGCCTTTGCGGATAATCAGTTGGGCTTGCGGAAGGTTCAGCTCCGGATGAAATTCAGCATCCTCAGTCCCTTGTACACAATGACTCGGCCAGAGGACTTGAGAACCATAATTCAGCTGAATCGTGTCATAGGCTGCTTGAGCAGGATGATTGTCTGCAAAGGAGATATGCTCTGCCGGATGCCAATCCTGAGTCAGCACAATATTCTGAAAGTACTGCCCCAATCGGTTGATATTCGGAATAATCTGATCGGCATTGGTAACAGCCAGATTTCCACCCGGGGTAAATCCTTTTTGTACATCCACCACAATCAGCGCCGCATTCTGCATCATTTTCATCCCTTGAAATCTGAGTTTGCATCCAAGCATAGCTTAAAACTAAAGAAAATTTTTAGCCCTTTAGGTAAAAATAGAATGACTCTGCATTCTGATAAAACGTATGATGAGTTAACTGTAAAAGCTATTGCTCTGCAAAACATAGACAGAATTTGTCTTTAGCTGAACTGATACTAGAAAATAAAAAGCCTGCATCAGTGCAGGCTTTTTGGATATTCATCTTTTTATTTTTAAACTTTGGTACGGCTGACCAGGAACAGCATACATACCGCAGAGATTACGATACATGGAATCGCTGCCGAGATCACCCCTGCTGCACCGAAGCCTGCTGTCAGTAGCTGACCCGCAATTGCAGGGCCAAGCATGGCACCGATATGACCAACTGCAGAAGCAACACCTACCCCTGTACCACGTACTTCAGTCGGGTAAACGATACTACCAAAGGCATAGAGTACGCCCTGACAACCAATCACGAAGGCACCTGCCAATGCTGCGGCCATGTACATCTGTTCAAGTGAGCTTGCACCGTTCAACGCTAATAAACCCGCCAGGATACCGCCGTACATCAACAGAATGACATACGCTTTTTTCAGGCGATCCGTCAGCATACCCAGAATCACGGTACCAATCGTTGCAGTCGCCATGAAATAGAACTGTGCAGTTGAACCATCTTTACGGGTGAAGCCCAGCTCCATAAAGAGTGAAGGCAACCAGCTCAACATGATGTACACCACTATCAGGGTGAAGAAGTAGCTCACCCAGATACACAGCGTACGAAGTAGGTTGTCAGAGTTAAACAAATCCTTGAATGAACCCTGAGGAGATGTTGCACGTTCTGCGGCTGTCTTGTTTTGTGCCTTTATGTATTCTTTAGATTCAGGCAGACACACCATCATCAGAGGAATCACAATGATGGGCAATAAACCACCCAAGTAAAAAAACATTTTTCCAGTTTGCACCGAATTCAGTTGCTGCGATTAAAGACAAGATTGCAGCACCCACTGGCATACCACAGTACATCAGGCCCACGGCACGTCCACGGTTTTGTGGAGCCACGGCTTCAGAAGCCAGCGTGATTAAGATTGGCATTGCACCGCCAAGACCCGCACCCGCCAGAAAACGAACTGCCAGCAAACTGTGGAAACTGTTCACCCACACGGTACATAAGGTAAATAGTGCAAAAATTGCGGTTGACCAGATTAAAACTTTCTTACGACCAATACGGTCCGCAAATCAACCACCGACCAGTGCACCAGGCAATAAGCCCAGAATCCCTGCACTAAAAAACACGCCCAATTGTGAGCTATCAAGACCAAAGTGCTCACGAATACCAGCAGCGGCAATCCCGGCAGCCTGAATATCTAGGCCTTCAATCACAGCGATCAGAAAGCAGATCCCTACCGTGATGATCGCGTGCTTATTGTGTGATTTTTCCATTGGAATATCCTTGTTCAATCAGCGTTCAAAAGAGAGGCCATCATCTATGAGCCGCTAGAGAGAATTAACTACCAATAAGTTGAACAATTGGCTCGGATATACTGAAAAATCCAGAAAATTAATGACTTTAAGATGCTGTTCGATAAAGTCAAAAAAGCAATTAATGAGGAGTATTAAAATCCCAGTATTTTTGGATTTAGACTTATACATCAAACCCGGAAATTCAACAGTGAGAAAAATTCGGGGCCGATCACCAATACGAAAAAAAGATTAGTTCAGGCATTTTTGCTTTTTATTCATCATAAATGAGATTTATTATTCGATATATTTTAGCTCTTAATTTATCGAATATAAATATTAATACTCCCCTAAAACGCCATAAAAGAATGTTTTCTAAATTTATCTAATTCACTTAAGTGACTTATTCTGTGTATTTTTTACTGAAAAAATGAATTCATTAGCTTTCATACTGCTGGAGGATAAAGGATGATTTGGACAGCAAAAAATCATAACGATTAAAACTTGATTGTTGCCTGGAGGCTTTGTATAAAGAATTCAGTGGCTTTTACTAAAGCATATTGTTCTTATGCGTTTGATCAGTCATAATTTGCATAAGCAATATTCAATTCAGTGCAAATCTATTGAATTTGCTACAAATCAAAATACAAACCCATCCCAAATATGTTTTCTCATTCTCTTCGGATGGAC
Organism: Acinetobacter sp. YZS-X1-1; assembly: GCF_000804305.1. NCBI lineage: Bacteria > Pseudomonadati > Pseudomonadota > Gammaproteobacteria > Moraxellales > Moraxellaceae > Acinetobacter > Acinetobacter sp. YZS-X1-1. The sequence goes on from NZ_JWHB01000005.1 coordinate 129,387, forward strand.
AAATAGGATAGTTTTTTAAAATGACTCAGCAAGCACAGACCATTCAGGGTTCCATTGTCGCAATCGTCACCCCCATGTTTGAAGATGGCAGCGTAGATTGGAAGGGTCTCGAGAAGCTGGTTGAGTGGCATATTGCAGAAGGCACTAACAGTATCGTCGCGGTTGGTACTACTGGTGAAGCATCAACGCTCAGCATGAGCGAGCACACTCAAGTGATCAAAGAAATCATTCGTGTTGCCAACAAACGTATTCCTATCATTGCCGGTACAGGCGCAAACTCGACTCGTGAAGCAATCGAGCTGACTCAGGAAGCCAAAGAACTTGGCGCTGATGCTGCCCTGCTGGTTACTCCTTACTACAACAAACCGACTCAGGAAGGTCTATACCAGCATTATAAAGCAATTGCTGAAGCGGTTGACCTACCTCAAATTCTTTATAACGTTCCAGGTCGTACTGGCGTAGATATGGCCAACGAAACCGTGATCCGTCTGGCAGATATCCCACAGATCGTGGGCATTAAAGATGCAACAGGTGATGTAGCCCGTGGTGCTGCCCTGATTGAAGGTCTGACAGGCAAAAACATGACTGTTTACTCAGGTGATGATGCAACTGCCTATGAGTTAATGGGTCATGGTGCCAAAGGTAATATCTCTGTGACTGCTAACGTTGCACCAAAAGTCATGAGTGAAGTATGTGCTGCAGCCATTGCAGGCGATGTGGCACGTGCTGAAGAGATGAATGCTCAGGTTGCAAATTTACACAATATTCTATTTTGCGAATCAAACCCAATTCCTGTGAAATGGGCTCTCCATGATATGGGCTTAATTGGTACAGGTATTCGCCTTCCATTAACACCACTTGCAGAACAATATCGCGCTCCGCTTCATGAGGCACTTGTAGAAGCGAGCGTCATTAAATAAAGAGCAACGATTATGCAATTACGTTTAGGACTTACCCTGGCACTTTCAGTATTCAGTTTAGCAGGTTGTAGTTCAATGGCCTTTAAAAACGGTACCTTGGACTATAAAGAGACAACCACGCTGCAACCATTACAATATCCTGAAGGGTCAATGGTTCGTCCTGCAACGCCTTTGTACCCTGCTCCGACCGTAGATCCGCTTGCCCTGGAAAATGCACCAAAGCTTGAAAATCAGCGTGGTAACCGCTTTGCGATGCCACGTCCTACTGCACAGCCAGTAAATTCAACTCAAGCAGATGAAACTCAAGAAAATTTTTCGGGAAAGCCGCAATTAGTCACTGACGGAAATCAAAATCCACTGCTCAAAATTGATGGAAATGCTGCTACAATATGGCAATACACTCTTGCCACGCTTAGCAGCCTTAACCATTCTATCGTTGGTCAAAATAAAGATCGTTATGAAGTAGCGATTCAGGTCGATCAGCAAACCTATGTTTTAAGACTCTCTCCCGCAGGTTCGAGTAACACCCTGGCTGTGTTTAATCCCGATAACAGTTTTGCCGACCGCGAAAAAGCAGCAGAACTGTTAAACCAGATTTACCAAAATTGGCCAGCCTAGACATTTTCTAGGCATTTTTTTTTGTAGAAGGTTCCCTCATGTTAAAACAAACCTTGCTCTATACTGGTAAAGCGAAATCTGTCTATACCACGGACAGTGAAGACCACCTGATTTTAGTTTTTCGTGACGATGCGTCCGCATTCAATGGCGAAAAAATCGAACAACTGGATCGTAAAGGTAAGGTGAATAACCGTTTTAACGCCTTCATCATGGAAAAGCTGGCTGCTGCTGGTATTGAAACTCATTTTGAGAAACTGCTGACACCGACTGAAGTGCTGGTGAAAAAACTTAAAATGATTCCAGTAGAATGTGTAGTACGTAACTATGCTGCGGGTTCTTTATGCCGTCGTCTTGGTGTAGAAGAAGGTAAAGAGTTAACGCCTCCAACATTCGAATTGTTCTTCAAGGATGACGCGCTAGGCGATCCAATGGTGAACGAATCTCAAGCGATTGCTTTAGGTTGGGCGACTGCTGAACAACTGGCAAAAATGAAAGAACTGACTTACCAAGTGAACGATGTGCTTAAAGCATTATTCGAAGCGGGTAATATGCTTCTGGTTGACTTTAAACTTGAATTTGGTGTGTTCCACGACCGTATCGTACTGGGTGACGAATTCTCTCCAGACGGCTGTCGTCTATGGGATAAAGACACCAAGAAAAAACTGGATAAAGACCGTTTCCGTCAAGGCCTAGGCGGCGTGGTTGAAGCGTACGAAGAAGTTGCTGCACGTTTAGGTATCAATCTTGAAGATATCTAAGCACTAATAATGCTTCAAAGAACCGGGCAAATAGCCCGGTTTTTTATTGTCTAATCTTATGATCGAAAAAATGAATTTTATTAATAAAAATGATCGTTTTTACATTATTCAATGCATGCCTTAATATTACTGCATCCCAGCAACATCCCCAGCAGATGCAATCCATCTGGTGTTGTCGGCTAGATTTATACCCTTACCCTCTAGGATGTATCTCCCCCAAGACATCCTATTTCAGCCCAATTCTCCTTGAATTGGGCTTTTTTTTGTTTACTGCTGCTGTTGTTGTTCCTGCCAGCGACGTTGTTGCAGACGTTCGCCTTCCACTTCACGCTTATTACGTGCCGATTCGTACAGTTTGGTGCCTTTCAGCTCAGGCGGCAGGTAATCTTGCAAAACAAAATGTTCCGGATAGTTATGCGGATACAGATAATTCACTCCATAACCCTGCTCTTTCATCAACTTGGTGGTTGCATTACGCAGATGTAAAGGCACTGGCAAATTGGCCGTTTTTTCAGCCAGATCCATCGCCTTGTTAATCGCGAGATAGGTACTATTACTTTTGGCACTGGTCGCCAGGTAAACCGCACATTGTCCCAGAATAATCCGGCATTCCGGCATACCAATCGCTTGAACTGAGCGGAAGCATTCACCCGCTAGCAACAAAGCATTCGGATTGGAATTGCCAATATCTTCTGATGCCGCAATCAGCATACGGCGGGCAATAAAGACCGGATCTTCACCACCTTTCAGCATGCGTGCCATCCAGTACAGGGCAGCATCCGGATCACTACCACGAATCGACTTGATGAAGGCCGAAACCAGATCATAGTGCTGCTCGCCAGACTTGTCATAACGGGCAATATTCTGCTGTGCGACTTTGACCACAATCGCATTAGTAATGATATTTTCCTGATCAGCCTCAAAAGTACTGGCAATCAGATCTAGTAGATTGAGTGCCTTACGCGCATCCCCTGCGGCAAACTGCAATAAGGCGTCAAATTCTTCAATCTGGATATAGCGTTCCTGCAGGAATTTGTCAGTATGAATCGCCTGAGTTAGTAAGGTCTGAATCGCTTCGTCACTCAGCGCATTCAAGGTATAGACCTGACAACGTGACAGCAAGGCACTGTTGACTTCAAAAGATGGATTTTCCGTCGTCGCGCCAATCAGGGTAATTTTGCCTTTTTCGACGGCATTCAGCAGTGCATCCTGCTGGGATTTATTAAAACGGTGAATCTCGTCAATAAACACTACAGGCGTCAGCAGATCACCACTTTCCGCAATGACTTCACGCAATTCTTTCACACCGGTATTGAGTGCAGACAGGCTGATAAATGGCCGGTCCACCGCTTGGGCAAGTAGCAAGGCAATCGTGGTTTTACCTACTCCAGGTGGACCCCAGAAGATAATCGATGGTAAATGCCCTTGGTCAATCATCTGACGTAGAGGTGCATTCTCTCCAAGCAAGTGATCCTGCCCGATAATTTCTGCAAGGTCGCGAGGCCGCAAGCGTTCTGGAAGCGGGATATGACTGTCTGACATCTTATTATTGGCTCAAATTAAATTCTGCTTTCATTCTAACACTGGTAGTTTTGATTCCAATATTTCAAACATTTATGAGAAAAATTTAATTTATGTAAGAAATCTCTATTTTTTTTACAATGAATGGATTAATCTTATGAAAAGTAGATAAATAGAACATGATTAATTACAGGTTAATAACCTTGTAAATTTCACATTATCTCATATTAATTAGAATGGACTTGAGCAACTGATTGGATGCTCTTTGGGTGGTATCGGTGGGGATGCATGAAGCATAATAAATCTAGACGAACAACTGCAGAATGCGCTGATTCGCTTATTTCAACCTTGATACAATCTTCTAATGAACAACAGGCAAAATCCAGATTATTACAAGATCTGATCAATGATGTGCCGCATCCGCTTTGGGTGCTGGGCAAGGATAATATTGAATATTTTAATCAGGCACTTTCGGATTATTTAGGTACCAATTTAAGTGAATATGGTCCTAAAGAATGGCAAAGCCTGATTCATCCAGATGATCAGCCAACGTTTTCTGAGCAATGGCATGCTGGCCTGAATCAGCAACAAGGCTTTAATACCCAGTGCCGGATTAAATCGGCTGATTCCAGCTACCGTATGTGTGCCTTGGCCATCAAGTTTCAGCATACAGCAGAACATCTGCTGCAATGGTCGGTATCACTGACCGATATCCATGAATATTTTGAGATTCAGCAACAACTGTCTCAGGTGATTTCTACCCAGAAAAACATGCTGGATGCCAGTGTCGATTGTATTAAAGTGATGTCTCCACAAGGCGAAATCCGTCATATCAATCAGTCAGCCTGTCATAAGTTAGGGATTGATCCTGAACAGCAGCCTGCCCCGCATTCATGGTTAAGCCTGTTACCCGCTGAAGTTAAAAAAACCGGACAACGCGCTTTAAAACAGGCTGCTCAAGGTTTAAATAGCCGTTTTGTAGAAAAAGCCCAGACGGAGAATGAGGACCCACAATACTGGGATCATTTACTGACTCCAGTATTGGACGAAAATAATATTCCCCAAAATATCCTGTGTGTTTCACGCAATGTCAGTCAGCAAAAAATAGTTGAAAGCCGTTTAAAAGCCGTAATTCAGCGTGATGAGCTGACCGGACTGTATAACCGCAATGCCTTTTATAAGACCTTTAAACAGGTACTGCTAAAAGCCAAGCAACAGCAAATAATGGTTGGCCTGCTCCTGATCGACCTAGACTATTTCCGGCATATCAATGACACTTTGAGTCATATTGCCGGGGACCATTTGCTGCATGTCTTGGGCAAGCGTTTTCAGGCCTGTTTTGGCTCCAATAATATAGTCGTTGCCCGTCTGGGTGGCGATGAGTTTGCTATTTTAGTCAAAAACCTGGAAAACGAAGCCCAGCTGATTAATACTGCACAACTGGCCTATGCCCAACTGGAACAACCAGTGAGTTATGTCGGCCATCGTATGAGTATCGGTATGAGTATCGGTTGTACCGTTTATCCGCGTGATGCCCAGAATAGTTCCAACCTGCTGAAATGTGCCGATATTGCCCTGAATGATCTGAAAAATAGTGGTCGTGGCGGGATTCGCATGTTTAATCAGGAGATGTTCAGGTCACTGGAAAACATGACCAAACAACTGACGCTGGCACGCAAGATTATTCATGCGGATCAGATTATTCCTTATTATCAGCCTAAGGTTCGCCTTTCTGATGGTGAGGTGATTGGTTTCGAAGCCTTACTGCGTTGGCAGGATCAACAGCATCAGATCCAGTTACCCTCTCATATTTTTTCTGCTTTCCAGGACTATGATTTAGCTTCGCGCATCAGTGAAACCATGCAGCTAAAAGTCTTTGAGGATATGAGCCGCTGGCAAGCCGAGGGTCTGGATATACTGCCAATTTCAATCAATGCAGCTCCAGTTGAATTCCTGCGCGATGACTATGCTGAGAAATTCCTGGCTCGTCTATCCCGATTCGATATTCCTGCACATAAGGTTGAACTGGAAATTACCGAGCAGAGCTTATCCGAAGGCGGAGCCAATTATGTGATCCGGGCACTAAACCTGCTAAAAAAACATGGAATTCATATTTCTCTGGATGACTTCGGTACCGGTCATTCTTCCCTGACCCGTTTACAGGAATATCCGGTCGACTGCATCAAGATTGATCGCAACTTTGTAGAACGCATGAACAATGATCCGTCTGCGCTGGCCATTGTCAAAGCCATTACCCAGATTGGTTCCAGTATTTCTCTGGATGTACTGGTCGAGGGTATTGAAAATACTGAACAACTGGACACGCTAATCAATTGTGATTGCCAGATCGGACAAGGTTTTTATTTTTACCGACCTATGTCGGGGTCTTCAGCACAGCAACTGCTACAACAGGCAGCTTAATTTTTTTATTTAATCATTTGACGAGGTTGGATTGCGCTAACAGCTAGCGCACCCAGCGTACGATATATTCATCAATTTCATCTTCATCAATATCGACTTCACTTAAGCAGCGACCAGCAGCAGATTTTTTGGCCTGAATTACGCTTTGTCGTGAACCTGTCTTCAGATAATGCCAGGATGGCAGGCTTTTCCCTTCAGCAACTCGGCGATAGGCACAGCTTGATGGCAACCAGTGAATGGTGTCCAGTTTCTCAGGTGTTAGCTGGATACAATCGGGCACATATTGCAGCCGGTTCGGATAATCCGAACAGCGGGCAGTTTTACAGTCCAGTAATTTGCAAGCCACTTTGGTATAGGCAACTTCGTGGGTGTCTTCATCTTCCAGCTTGATCAGGCAGCAAAGCCCACAACCATCACAAAGCGCTTCCCATTCTTCTGGTGTCAGCTCAGTGAGACTATATTTTTTCCAGAAGTATGGACGTAAGGCATCAGACATAATCAAAACGGCTATGGTAAAAATCAGCTTATTATACCAAGTCTCAACAAAGGAAATGTAGGGACGTGAATCTTATTAATATCACGTAAACTATTGTTAAATCAGAGACAGTACATCAACAAAACACTAACAGTGCCCAAAATCGAATATTCCTATACTGGATTTGAGAATAAAAACACATGGAGAATTGATATGTTTCGCTGGGCTATTATTTTTGCTGTGATTGCCTTAATTGCCAGTCTACTTGGTTTCGGTGGAGTAGCAGGCTTATCTAAGGATTTCGCGATTATCTTATTGGTGATTGCCGTTATTCTTGCCATTGTTGGTTTCCTTTCTCGCGGCAAGGTCTAGCGACTGATTTTTGCTTAAGGAAAAGTTTCCTACAGAAAAAACAAGAGCCATTTGGCTCTTGTTTTTTATGCGCCCAAAATGGATTACGGTTTGATATGGCGTGGTCTGAAACCAGCAGCGACCAATGCGGCCAAATACGCCACTACCCCGACCACACATAAAATCAGTACTTCCAGTACACGCATCCACTGTGATACATCACCATTGTACCAGCTCAGTGCATAGGCCAAAGCTGCAATCATCACCACATTGGCAAACATGAATTGCAGGAAGATTTTTTTCCAGTGTGCACCAAAGCGGAAAATATTGCGTTGATGCAGATAAAAATACAGCAGACCCGCATTGACCATGGCTGAACCGGTCGAAGCCAGTGCCAGCGCCATATGTTCCGCTTCCCAATGAATCAGCTTAAAGAAACCAATAAAGATCACGTTCAGAATTGCATTGGCTGCTACTGCCATTAAACCGACGCGTACCGGTGTACGGGTATCCTGCTGGGCATAAAAGCCGGGAGCAAAGACTTTAATCAGCATAAAGGCAATCACACCGCCACTCATACATTGCAGTGCCAAGGCAGTCATCTGGGTATCTTCAAAAGTGAATTGTCCGCGTTCAAATAATGCCTGAATAATCGGTGTTGACAGCATGAACAGGGCAATACTGGCTGGCAAACCCACCAGTACGATGACTTTCGCCGCCCAGTCCATCATGCCACGGAATTTTTCCGGATTCTTTTCTGTATGCTGAGTGGATAAAGACGGCAGAATCACGGTACCAATTGCCACGCCAATCAGACCCAATGGTAACTCGGTCATCCGTTCAGCACTATACAGCCAGGACACTGAACCGTCCTGCATGAAAGAAGCCCAAACCGTATTCAGTAACAGGTTGATCTGGGTGACGGATACGCCAAACAAAGCGGGTAGCATCAGTTTCATGATGCGATCCACCCCTTCATGCTTGAAGTCTACTTTCGGTGGAATCAACAGGTTTTTACGCCATAACTCTGGAATTTGGATTGCCAGCTGCAAAATCCCGGCAATCACGACTGCCCAGCCTAGCGCCATAATCGGCTCTGCCATAAAAGGCGTGAGCCAGAGCGCACCGGCAATCATGGCAATATTCAATAAAACTGGAGCAAAGGCTGGCGTACTAAAAGAGCCATAACTGTTCAGAATACTGCTGGCAAAAGCCGTCAATGACATAAACAGTAGGTATGGAATGGTCAGACGGAACATGTCTGTGGCCAGCGCAAACTTTGCTTCATCGCCATGGAAGCCTGGCGCATAGATATACATGATCACAGGTGCGGCAATGATGGCAATCATGGTCAGGGTGGTCATGAAGGTAGCTAGGCAGCCAAAGACCCGGCTGATCAGGATCTGCACTTCAGCATGGGTACGGCTGGTTTTATATTCTGTCAGTACCGGAATAAAGGCTTGGGAGAATGCCCCTTCTGCAAATAGCCGTCTGAAAAAGTTTGGAATGCGAAATGCCACCACGAAGGTATCGAAATCTTTACCGGCACCGAATACATTCAGTAAAACCACATCCCGGACCAATCCCAGAACCCGCGATAACATGGTCATCGCACTGACAATTACGGTCGAACGCCAAAGCGCCATCCTATTCACCTAATAATTAATTTGGGCCTATTGTAATGAAACTTGCAAAAGAAGTTCATTGCTTAATCACATGACTTCCTGAAGGGTCATGGGTTCTTATAATGTTGTAACTGGGCACGAAAAGCACACCAGTCAAAATACGGTCCCGGATCGGTTTTACGTCCCGGTGCAATGTCCGAATGTCCGGCAATATGCTGCTGCATTTTTGGATAATAGTTTTGTAAACAGGCGGTGACTTTGACCAAGGCATCATATTGTGCCTGTTCAAACGGCAGGTCATCACTGCCTTCCAGTTCAATCCCGATGGAATAATCATTACATTCTTTTTTGGCCAGATAGCTGGAACGACCTGCATGCCAGGCCCGGTCATTGAAATTCACAAACTGCAGTACTTCACCAGAACGTAAAATCAGCAGATGTGCAGATACCTGCATGCCTTCAACAGTCTGAAAATACGGATGCACTGACCAGTCCAGCTGGTTCTGAAAAAACTGTTCAATATAACCACCACCAAACTGTGACGGTGGCAGACTGATGTTATGGATCACCAGTAACTGGATGTCGGTATGTTCAGGCCGCTGATTAAAATTTGGAGAAGGGATCTGGCGTGCCCCGAGCAATTGCCCGTCCCGGATTTGAAACTCAGCTGCCTGTTGCATAAAACTGTCCTGTACAAAAATAAAATCTGCAATATCAGGATTGCAGCCGGCTTAATGCTAAAACTTTCATAGGCAAATCTCAATTCATCCCGGCAGGCTGTATGAAAAATCGCTCATTTTAATGTAACGGTGTTAAGATAACGCACAATTTTTCACGGCTAAAAAAGATACGGAAATACTCATGAGCATATCTCAGGCTTTGCTAGAACAGTCGATTCAGATCAATATTCAACAGGCACTCTCCGAAGATATTGGCGATGGTGACATTACAGCCCTGCTGACTCCTGAAGATGAACAGGCGACTGCCACGATTATTAGCCGTGAAACAATGGTTCTTGCTGGTCAGCCTTGGGTCGATGCCTTGATTCAGGCCTATGATCCGAGTGTAGAAGTGATCTGGCTAAAAAATGACGGCGATCATGTCGCTGCCAATGAAGCTTTTCTAAAACTGGCCGGTTCTGCACGTAGCTTGCTGACTGTAGAACGCCCTGCTCTGAACTTTGTACAGACGCTGTCTGCAGTTGCGACCAAAACGACAAACTATGTCAAAGAGCTGGAAGGTTTGAATACCAAGCTCTTAGATACCCGTAAAACGCTGCCAGGCTTACGTATTGCCCAAAAATATGCAGTCGCTATCGGTGGTGGTCAGAATCACCGTCTGGGCCTATTCGATGCTTTCTTGATTAAGGAAAATCATATTATGGCGGCTGGTGGCATTCGCCAGGCGATTGCCAAGGCACACCAGATTGCACCGGGTAAACCGGTGGAAGTGGAAGTTGAAACCTGGGATGAACTGAATCAGGCCCTAGAAGCCGAGGCTGATATCGTGATGCTGGATAATTTCAGTCAGCAGCAAATGATTGATGCGGTCAAACATGTGGCTGGCCGTTGCAAACTGGAAGCTTCAGGCAATATCACCATTGAGAACTTACGTGAAGTGGCGAGTACAGGCGTAGATTATATTTCGATGGGCGTATTGACCAAAGATGTGAAGGCTATTGACCTATCGATGCGTTTTAATGGTTAAAGTCTTATTATTTAAAAAGGGTGCCATAGCACCCTTTTTCTTATTCTCAAGGATATAAATCATAGAGGTTGAATGGCCTCTACTCTGTTAATTGGTATCACTTCCTCGTTCCATATTTGCACCATCGCGGTTTTCATCACGAGAATTCGAGTCACAGGCAGTTAAACCCAGTACAGCAAATACTGAAAAAGCCATCAACCATATTTTCATGTTATAACCCTCTGAATGAGATTTGGTTGAAAGATCATCGCTTAAAACAGGGGTCACACAGTAGACAGATCCTGTTCATCTTTTGTCAGGCAATGTGTAGCTATAATAAAAAACGCATCCGAAGATGCGTTTTTTACAGCTTGAAAGACTTACCAGCCCAAAGCTTCTTGCTGTTTCTTGATCAGTTCCTGAATCCCTTTTTCAGCCATGGCTAGCATGTCATTGCATTGCTCACGAGTAAATGGCTTATCTTCAGCAGTACCTTGGATTTCAATAAATTCACCTGCTTGGGTCATCACGACATTCAAGTCAGTTTGACAGTTTGAATCTTCTTCATAGCAAAGATCCAGCAGGACTTCATCTTTAAAAATACCTACAGAAATTGCTGCTACCAGGCCTTTAAGTGGGTCCTGTTTGATTTTCTTTTTCTCAAGCAATACATTCATGGCATCAATCAATGCTACGGCTGCACCCGTAATTGATGCAGTACGGGTACCACCATCTGCCTGGATCACGTCACAGTCAATGGTAATGGTATTTTCACCGAGTTTTTTCAGATCGACCATTGAACGTAGGCTACGACCGATTAAACGCTGGATTTCCTGAGTACGGCCACTTTGTTTGCCACGAGCAGCTTCACGATCACTACGGGTATGTGTTGAACGTGGCAGCATGCCGTATTCTGCTGTTACCCAGCCTTGGCCCTGACCTTTCAGGAAACGTGGTACAGAGCTGTCCACACTGGCAGTACACAGCACTTTGGTATGACCAAATTCAACCAATACGGAACCTTCCGCATAACGTGTATAGTTACGGGTAATTTTCACTTCACGTAATTGATCTAATGCTCGTTGGTCGATACGCATAATAGGTCCTGCTGTTGACTAAAAATAATTGCGGCTCAGTATAACAGAAGCCTCCGCCAAGATTGGAACAGACGACAGATCATTTACAAAATCACTGGGCATGCCTCGCTTGTATAGATTTTTCAGTCCATCTGCTCTACTGCGATGGACAGGTGTTTTTTGCTAAACTGCAGATCTACGGAAGGAAAATCCCTATGTCTTTACGTGAAGAACGCAAGCACCAAAGCCGCCAGGCCCTCCTCGATGCTACCCTGGCATTGAGCAGCCGTGGCCATGCATTTAGCAGCATCAGCCTGCGCGAAATCACTCATGAAGTCGGACTGGTGCCTGCCGCATTTTATCGACACTTTCAGAATATGGATCAGTTGGGACTGGAACTTCTGGATCAGGTGTCAATTCATCTCAAAGGTGTGCTGAATCAGTTGGGATCTGCAGATTTTTCTCTGGATGAGCTTTCATCTAAGATCGAACTGTTTTTTCAGGCAGTTGATGCTCATCCCGAAGCCTGGACATTTGTCAGTGCCGAACGTTGGGGCGGTTCCAATATTCTCAGACAAGGGATTGAGCGGGAAATTCATTATCTGACCCAAGACTTGCGGCATACCTTGGAACAGATTCCAGCCACCCAGCAATCTCCTTCTCCAGCCGAGTTAACTGCACTGGCACAGATTCTGGTTCCTCTCGCATTAAACTGGGCTATGGGCTGGATTCAGCTTCAGGCACAGCCTGATCCTGAACTGCGACAAACTCGGATAAATGACTTCAAAGCCCAAAGCCTAAAGCAGTTAGAACTGTTATTTCGTGGAATTTTATCTCAAGCCTGAGATCTCATCTGAGTGAAATCTATTTCGCAGTTCAATTTTATCCTGATATAAAAAACCCACATATAGATGCAGGTTTTTAGATTCATGCAGATCTGGTGTTATTTAGCTTTACGCTCTTTCTCAACCAGATAATTTACCACTTGAACTACTTTGGCACCATCGCCCTGAACTACATACTTACCGTTCACAGTTACCGCTGGTACACCGCTTAACTGATAAGTCGCAGCCAGATTTTTGGCCTGTGCGATTTTTGAAGAAATCGGGAATGATTTATAAGTGGTATTAAATTTCGCTTCAGAAATACCATAACGGGTATAGAACTTGGCTAATTGAGCCTGTTCCAGAATTGGCTGTTTCTTCGCATGAATATCATGGAATAGCTGCAAATGTGCTTTTTGACGAACACCTAGAGCTTCAGACACATAATACGCACGAGCTGCCTGTTCCCATAGCGGATTCATCGCGGCTGGGGTACGTACAAAACGTACATCTTTAGGCAATTTTTTTAACCAGCTTTGCATGTGTGGTTCAAGAGAATAGCAGTGACCACAGCCATACCAGAAGAATTCACGGACTTCAATTTTCCCCGGCTTTTCAACTTTTACTGGATTCGCCAGGACTTGATAGTCTTGACCTGCTACAAAGTTGGCGGCCATTGCACTGCCAGAAAATGCCAAAACAGATGCGGCTACAGTGCCTAAAATAAATTTTTTCATTGGGATTATCGTCCTCTAAATCATTATGTCTAATTTATGGCTTCACTATAAAGTAATTATGCCGGTTTCGTTTTTATTCTGTGAACTTTTTTACAGCTTTTATCGCTTTTTTTTTCAGAATCGCTACACTAAACAAGTGTACTGATTTACAAGAAGTTAAATCTGTTTATACCGCCTCTGGGCGAACTTAAATTTTAAATAATCATGACTGATTGAGGTGACACCGATGTCGCAATTGAATGTTGATCCACAAGAAATTGCCAAGTTTGAAGCATTTGCAGCTATATGGTGGGATCAGCATTCCGAGTTCCGCCCATTGCATATGATTAATCCCCTGCGTCTCAACTGGATTGATGAACATGCTGGTGGCTTGAGCGGCAAGAAAGTGCTGGATGTAGGCTGTGGCGGTGGAATCCTGTCAGAAAGCATGGCGCGCCGTGGTGCTCAGGTGCTGGGCATTGATATGGGCGAAGCGCCACTGAATGTGGCACGCATCCATGCCGAGCAGGAAGGTGTCAGCAATATTGAATACCGTCAGATTCCAGTAGAGCAACTCGCAGAAGAACAAGCCGGTCAATACGATGTCGTGACCTGTATGGAAATGCTGGAACATGTACCTGATCCAGCCTCTATTATTCAGGCCTGTTATAAACTGGCCAAACCGGGTGGCCATGTCTTCTTCTCGACCATTAACCGTAATCCAAAATCTTATCTGTTTGCGATCATCGGTGCAGAATATATCCTGCGTATGCTGGCCAAAGGTACACATGATTACAGTAAATTCATCAAGCCGTCTGAACTGGCACATGACATCCGCAATGCCGGTTTAAAACTGAAAGATATGACTGGTCTGCATTATAACCCGCTGACCAAGCGTTACTGGCTGGCACCGAATGTCGATGTAAACTATATGGTGTATACCGTTAAAGAAAGCGCGCAAGAGGCCACCCAATGAAGGCTGTTCTATTCGACCTCGATGGTACTTTAATTGATACCGCGGCTGACTTTATCCGGATTATCCAGCATATGTGCCGCGAAGCTGGCCGTGACGTGGTGGAAGCTGATCTGATCCGCACCCAGGTTTCAGAAGGCGCTCGAGCCATGGTCAAGCTGGTCTATCCAGAACTGCAACTGGAAGACCCGGTTTTCTTGGACCATCGCCAGCGTTTTCTGGATATGTATGGTGCAGATATTGCAGTAGATACAGATCTGTTCAGCGGAATGTATCCTTTACTTGAAGAATTAGAGGAAAATGATATCCCTTGGGGAATCGTGACCAATAAACCGCGCTGGTTGAGCGAAGCTTTACTCAAAGCTTTAAACTTGACCGAGCGCTGTGCCGTACTGGTCTGTCCGGAAGATGTGACTCGAACCAAGCCAGATCCGGAGCCGATGTATCTGGCTGCTCAGCAGTTACAGCTGGCTGCAGAGGACTGCATCTATGTCGGGGACCATCCACGTGATATTGATGCAGGCCGCAATGCCAAGATGTATACCATACTGGCAGCATACGGTTATTTACCACTGCAATACAAAGATGACTTAACAGCTTGGCAAGCCGACTATATAGTGAATACAGTGAATGAGTTACATCAGCACATTCAAAAACTGGTCTTGAGCGAGCCAAGTGTCCTGTCTTGATTCCTGAAACTACTGAAGACACTTAACAATAATAATGAGGAGGTAGATAATGAAGCATTCAGAATATCAACCTCGCCCCGATCTGTTAAAAGATCGTATCATCCTGATCACGGGTGCGGGCGATGGCATTGGTCGTGCAGCAGCAATCAGCTATGCTCTGCATGGAGCAACTGTAGTTCTGCACGGGCGTACCTTAAACAAGCTTGAAGTTATCTATGATGAGATTGAAAGCTTGGGTGCGCCGCAACCTGCCATTCTCCCATTACAGTTATCTAGTGCCTCTGAACGTGATTATGAATTATTGCTCGACACGCTCGATCGCCAGTTTGGCCGTTTAGACGGGATTTTGCATAATGCCGGTATTTTAGGCGAGCGAGTACCACTGGCAGATTATCAGGTTAATGTCTGGGATGATGTCATGGCGGTTAACCTTCGTGCGCCTTTTGTGATTACCCAAGCCCTGTTACCCCTGCTGGAAAAATCCAAACACGCTTCTGTGGTCTTTGCCAGTTCCGGTGTAGGGCGCGAAGCCCGGGAATGCTGGGGCGCTTATTCAGTTTCAAAAATTGCCATTGAAGCAGTGAGCCAGTTATTTGCCAAAGAACGGGTCAATTCGAATATCCGCTTTAACTGTATCAATCCGGGTGCTACACGTACCGCAATGCGTGCCAAGGCTTATCCGAATGAAGATCCGAAAACCTTACCGACACCGGATTCCATCATGCCAGCCTATCTGTACCTGATGGGTGAAGATAGCTTGCATATGAACGGTCAAAGTATTGATGCGCAGGACTAATCTTTAATTGACACCTATTTAAAAGCCAATGTCCGCATTGGCTTTTTGTTTGTTTTAAACTCTATAAAGATAAGACCCATTTGAAAGCTGGCTTATTCTTCTGCCCAATTCATCCAGATTTCAGACTGAATCAGCCAGACCTTTCTTATTTCTACAATACTGTCTTTATTCAGTTCGCTGCAAATTCCCCTATACTAGCGCCAACAGATTTTTATTTGAGTGCAACATGACTGACTTAAACAACATCACCGTGACGACTTTGGAAGATGGCATGGTCTCTCTGCTGGTCGATCAGCAGCCGATCTCTGAAAAATACGGCATGAAGTTTGATGCCAGCATTGTCGACGACATTCAGGCACTCGAAAATGGTCATAAACTGAAACTGTTTGACCAATTTGTCTTTTCCCATACCGATCTGAATTTTGAACATTCCTATCATTATGTGACGGGTATCGAAAAGCTGGACGATCGTTATCAGGTAGCGAAACACTTTGTCTATCGCATCAAGATCGAAGGTCAGCCTGAAATTGAACATGTGATCAGCAATCAGGGCAAAGCAATGACAGCAGAAGATGTGCGTACTTTTATTCAGGCACATGTACAGAAATCCCTAAGTGACTATACTGATCTGAACTATGCCTATTAAGATCGTTCATTAGATCCCGAAAGAGCACATTTACAGATGATGCTCTTTTTTTATCCTTAAATTCTTTAAAAAACAGACATAAATCGTTTTAACAAATCAATAATATAAAATTATTCGGTTTTCCAAATTAATATAAAATTTTTATAATGCTTTTCAAGTTAAATCAAAGCGAAGGAAAATTAAATGGCAGACCAAAAACGTAAAACTGAAACTATTCGTCGTATTGAAAACTTGCAGTTATCAACTGCCCTGATTTTGGCTTTAGAAGATGCAGTCGAGGCAGAGTCTGTGGCTGAAGCCATTCAGTCCTTACAGGGTTTAACGGAACAGTGGAATTGAAAAATTGCAATGACCAAATCAAGATCTTTCGCTTAAAAAGAATATTTTTTCCACTAATTTGAGACGGTTTTGATACACAATTCAGGACATTGCGCTTGCATCTTGATCCCAGTTTTGCTGAAATGCCAATGGGGCTGGGCATAACTGGTCAACTGACTGAAGTGCATCCTAAGCTTATGTAAAATCATGGCATAATCATAATTTCTCTGTAATTGATATAAAACTTCAGCCAGTTCTTCACAGTTTCTCTGCAATTTTTCCATACATTAGTTACTGTAGAAAATGAACAATTGAATGAGGGTTCAACATGAAAAAGGTTCTGGTAGCATTAGCGATGTCCTGCAGTGCATTCATGCTGGCAAATGTTGCAAACGCTGCCCCTCATTTCAATGATGAACAGCGTATGGAACGGGGTCCGGGTCATCATCAGGCCAAGAAAGCGCGTGAGTTCCATGACGATCACCAAGACCAGTATGATAAACGTCGTATGCGTGAAGAACGTGGTGTTAAACGTCTGCAACAGTTACGCTGGCAGCCTGGCTATGTCATGCCGCAGCATTATCGCAGTAATGGCTACAAGGTCGAATATAAGGATCATAAACTGCCTAAACCAGACCGTAAGCAGCAATGGTACAAAGTCAACAATGACTACATTCTGGTGAACTCTGAAAATAACAGTATTGTCCGGATCATCGGAGACTGATTCAAAACCTGATGCAAAGCCCAACCTCGTTTGGGCTTTTTGATTTTTCGGATGGGCCTTTTTAGGCTTTTTCTTATTTTAGAGCTTTCCTTTTAATCGTGGCTAATCTCCTAAATTCCTTCATGAACTTAACAATTCCACTAAACTGGCCTCACGCTTTCTATCCACTTATTCGCTAATTTAATCTCATCGAAAAACATGTAGAGATTTTTAGGTGAGAGCCATGAAAAAAGTTTTAACTACAATTGCCTTATCTCTTAGTGCGCTGGTGGCTACTTCTGCAATGGCAGCACCGCAGCATCATGATCCACGTTATGCACCGCATAAACCAGCACAGCACTGGGATCATAAAGATGCGAAAAAATGGGAGGATCGCCGCGATGACCGTCGTTACAACAACCGTGGGGTTAACCCAAGCCGTGACTGGCGCGTAGGTCAAAAACTACCAAACCAGTACGACAACCGTCGCTTTGAAGTCAGTGGCTATGAAGCACGCCGTCTGCCGAAAGCAGGTAAAAACCAGCAATGGTACAAAATCAATGGTGACTATGTACTTGTCAACGATCGTAACGACAAGATTGTTCGAATCATCAACTAATCATTCTCTTTTCTGCCCTTCTAGCAGACACCTGAAGCTCGCTTCAGGTGTTTTTTTATATCTGTACTTCCACTTCAGTATTTTTTCATTAGAATCAAAGCTAGATCTTTAAATGTTGAAATAGGCACAGCTATGACTGCAGCAGAAACCTCACCGAGCAACACCTTGCAATATGTGCACTGGTTTCGCCATTCTGCGCCTTATATCAATGCTCATCGCAATAAAACTTTTGTGATCATGTTTGATGGTGAAGCGGTATTGAATGACAACTTTCAGCACATCATTCATGATATTGCCCTGCTCAATTCTTTAGGAATCCGGCTGATTCTGGTGCATGGCGCACGCCCGCAGATTAACCAGAATCTGGCTGCGAGTGGCTTCGAGACCCCTTTCCACCAGCAGCGTCGGGTGACGACTCGTGAATCCTTAAGTTGTGTACTGAATGCAGTAGGATCGATCCGTTTACAGATTGAGGCCTTACTGTCGATGGGACTGGCCAACTCACCTATGTATGGTGCGCGCATTGATGCCGTTTCAGGAAATTTTGTGACAGCCAAACCTTATGGCATCCGTGACGGGGTCGATTTTCAGTTAACTGGTGAAGTTCGGGCCATTGATACCGATGCGATTCAACGTCATCTGGACAATCATAATATTGTGATTCTCGGTCCGACCGGCTATTCAACCACAGGTGAAGTTTTTAACCTTCTAGCTGAGGAAGTCGCAACCAAAACTGCGACTCGTCTTAAAGCCGATAAACTGATTATCTTGGGTCGACAGCATGGTCTGCTCGATAGTAAGGGCCAGTTAAAACGTGAAGTAACCCCACATCAACTGGATGACTATATTCTTTCTGATGAACAGGATATTGAAATTCGGCTCCAGCTCAAGGCCGCTCAGGAAGCGTCCCGAAATGGCGTCAATCGCGTTCACCTAATTTCGTATACCTATGACGGCGCCTTGCTGGAAGAACTGTTCACCCGGGATGGTTCTGGCACCATGATCACCGATGCGCATTATGAAGAAGTGCGTATGGCCGACATTCAAGATGTCGGTGGCTTGATCCGTTTGCTCCGCCCCTTGGAAGAAGAAGGTATTCTGGTTTACCGTTCGCGGGAGCGTCTGGAAAATGAAATTGACCAGTTCGCCGTAATTGAGCGTGATGGCATGATTCTGGCCTGTGCTGCCCTGTATCCGATTCCAACTACGGGCAATGAACTGCGTTCTGCAGAAATCGCCTGCGTTGCAGTAGATCCAAGTTACCGTCAATCTAACCGCGGTAGCCAGATTCTGCATTATCTGGAAGATAAGGCCAAAAGTCTGGGTATTCAGCAACTGTTTATTCTAACCACCCGTACTGCACACTGGTTTCTGGAACAGGGCTTTGAACCGGCATCAGTAGATGATTTGCCTGATGCCCGACAGGCTTTTTATAATTATCAGCGCAATTCAATTGTCTGTAAAAAGTCACTTTAAAGTGACTTTTTTTATGCGCTCTCATATTTTTATTTTAGATAACGATATTCATAAAACCTGCATTCAGTATAAAAATCTTATTGCTGATTTTCTAATAAGCATATCTGGCCACTTTATTTAGAATAAATAATTTTATATTTCATTATCTTATATTAATTACTCTTTCTTCCTAAATTAATATGTAAATCACTTTCCTGCATAAGTTTTGCACTTTTTTATTTATCTTTTTTATTCATTAGAAATTCCTGAATAGTTATTTTTTTAGAAAAGTAAAAAGCTTTAGCGTATGCCTAAGTTCTTCATTTCACATTTCTAAATTTTCAGGAGTTCTGATTCATGCGCCAATCACACATTCAATTATTCACAAAAACTGCGGTTCTCAGTGCTGCGGTGGCTGGCGTGATGATGCTTTCTGGCTGTGACAAGAAACAAGAAGCCGTGACCCTGAATATTGGTTTCCAGAAATATGGCGTACTGCCGATCTTAAAAGAACGTGGCACCTTAGAAACGTCATTAAAAGAAAAAGGCGTGAATGTGAAATGGGTTGAATTCCCGGCTGGTCCTCAGTTGCTTGAAGGCTTGAATGTCGGCAGCGTATCTTTTGGTGAAGCTGGTGAAGCGCCACCGATTTTTGCTCAAGCAGCGAATTCAAATCTGGTCTATGTGGCCAATCAGCCTGAAGCACCGAAAGCTGAAGCGCTAATCGTACAAAAAGACTCGAAAATTCAATCTGTACAGGATCTGAAAGGCAAACGTGTTGCCTTAAATAAAGGCTCAAATGTTCATTACTTACTACTTAAAGTCCTTGAAGCCAATAATCTGAAACTCAGCGATATCGAAGTAGTTTACCTGCCACCTTCTGATGCCCGTGCCGCTTTTGAACGCGGTGCTGTCGATGCCTGGGTGATCTGGGACCCATTCTTCGCTGCAGCAGAAAATCAGATTGGTGCGCGTGTCATCGCCACGGGGGAGAACATCGTCAGTAACCATCAGTTCTATCTGGCAGATCGCAAGTTTGCTGAAGCCAACCCACAAATTATTGAAGCTGTCGTGAATGAACTCAATCTGACCACTGAGTGGGTCTCTGCTCATCAGGATGAAGCAGCCAAACTTCTGGAAAAACCAACAGGTCTGGCATTTGATGTATTGAAAACGTCTATTTCACGCATGGGCTTTGGGGTAAAACCACTCACTCCCGAAGTGGCACAAAAACAACAACAAGTGGCTGATGCCTTCTATGGCCAGCAACTGATTCCACAAAAGCTGAATATTGATGCAGCAATTATTAAATAACAGCAGAATAATTCGAGAATAAAGATGAGTCATATAAAAACAGTTTCTTATATCAGCTTAGCGCTATTGAGCTTTAGTCTGACTGGCTGCCAGAAACAGGAACCACAACAAACGACTGCTGCAGACACCAAAGCAGCACAACAGGTACAAAGCATTGCAATTGGCTTTCAAAAATCAGCCTTAAATCTGCTAGTGGCACGCGATGAAAAGCTATTAGAACAACAATTTCCCAATGCCAAAATTGAATGGAAAGAGTTTCCGGCAGGCCCACAAATGCTGGAAGCACTGGCAGTCGGGGCAGTGGATTATGGCTATGTGGGAAATACCCCACCTATTTTTGCACAGGCGGCAGATAAAGCCCTGAGCTATGTGGCTTTTGAAAAAGTGGCGGGGAATTCTTTAGCTGTGGTCTTGCCGAAAGACAGTGCTATTCAAAACATTCAACAGTTGAAAGGAAAGCGGATTGCGGTTCAGAAAGGTTCGAGCGCGCATGAACTTCTGGCCAAAACCCTGAAAAAAGCCGGCTTAAGCTGGTCAGAGATTCACGCCGTCTGGCTTCCTCCTGCGGATGCACGTGCTGCTTTTGATAAAAAAGCCATTGATGCCTGGGCAATCTGGGATCCCTTCCTGGGTGCAGCCGAGTTCGACAGCCAGGTTAAGGTACTGATTGAATCCAGTGATTTTCCGCAAACCTATTCCTTTTACATCGGCAACCCCGAATTTATTCAGAAGCATCCGGATAGTCCCGGCAAGTTTATCCAGGCTTTAAATGCATCTGACCAGTGGATTCTTAAAAACCAGGCTGTAGCCCTAGATATTTATCAGAAAAGTACCGGTCTGAAACCGGATGTAGCGAAGATTGCATTTGAGCGTCGTCTTAAACCTTCGCCGGTACAACCATTAACGACGGAAGTGATCAAAGCCCAACAGAATATTGCCGATCTCTTCCAGCAGGTTCAACTGATTCCCAAAACCATCAGCGTCCAGCAACAGATCTGGTCGCCAGCGGCCACACATTGATGAGCAAACAAGATCATTTAATTTAAGGAATATTACATGAAAATTTTCTGGTTTATCCCCACTCATGGCGACAGCCGCTACTTAGGTACCAGCAAAGGTGCACGCCAGGTCGATCATGCCTATATGAAGCAGATTGCGGTTGCGGTCGATAATCTTGGTTATGAAGGTGTATTAATCCCGACTGGCCGTTCATGTGAAGATCCATGGTTAACTGCAGCCAGCCTGATTGATGCCACTAAAAAACTGAAATTCCTCGTCGCGCTGCGTCCAGGTGTTACTACGCCTGCCCTGACTGCACGTATGGCTGCAACTTTTGACCGTCTGTCTGGTGGTCGTGTATTGCTGAACTTGGTGACGGGTGGTGATGAGCAAGAACTAAAAGGTGACGGCGTTTATGAAAATCATGCAACACGCTACAAGACTGCGGCTGAATACACTACCATCTGGCGTGAAATCCTGACCCGTTCACATACAGGCGAAAGCTTCACTTTCCATGGTGAACGCTTAAGTGTGGACGAGGCCAAACTGCTTTATCCACCAGTCCAAAAACCATATCCACCACTCTGGTTCGGTGGTTCTTCAGATGCAGCCGTTGAACTGGCCACTGATCAGGTCGACACTTACCTGACTTGGGGTGAACCGCCTGCAGCAGTCAAAGAAAAAATTGAAAATGTCCGTGCCAAAGCTGAAGCGAAAGGTCGCAAGCTGAGCTACGGTATCCGTCTGCATGTGATCGTGCGTGAAACCAATGAAGAAGCATGGAGAGCAGCAGACGAGCTCATCCAGTATGTGGATGATGCCACCATTGCTGCTGCACAAGCGAAATTCAAGCAAATGGACTCTGTCGGCCAACGTCGTATGGCTGAGCTGCACAATGGCGACCGTAGCAAACTCGAAGTGTCTCCGAACCTGTGGGCAGGTGTAGGTCTGGTACGTGGTGGTGCAGGTACAGCGCTTGTAGGTGATCCAGAAACTGTCGCAGCACGTATTCAGGAATATGCTGATCTAGGTATCGATACCTTCATTTTCTCAGGCTACCCACATCTGGAAGAATCCATCCGTTTTGCGGAACTGGTATTCCCATTGCTTCCATTAGAAACTCAACAAAAACTGGCTCAGCCAAACCTGACTGGTCCATTCGGTGAGATTGTGGCAAATAACTACACTCCAGATGAGAACAAGAAGGCTGAGAGTGTTCAGGAGCCAGCTTAATGTCGAAAGTCGTTTCAGTTGAAACCCTCGCAGAAAAAAAGGTTTCACGTGGAACACAGCTTGGGCAGCGTTTGCTGCCTTGGTTAGTTCCTGTCGGATTAATTCTACTCTGGCAAATCGCGTCAAGTACCGGTTTGCTGGAAAGCCGCATTTTGCCTGCACCAAGTGCGGTAGTCATCGCGTTCTGGAATTTGCTGCTTAGTGGTGAGCTGTGGACGCATGTCAAAGTCAGTGCTGGTCGTGCCCTAAGTGGGTTATTGGTGGGTGGTGGTCTAGGGCTGATTTTGGGTCTACTCAATGGCTCATCCAAAACAGCTTCTACCCTGCTGGATACCACCTTACAGATGATCCGTAATATTCCGGCTTTGGCCTTAATTCCACTGGTGATTCTCTGGTTCGGGATTGATGAATCAGCCAAGCTGTTTCTGGTGGCCATTGGTGTGTTTTTCCCGATCTATATCAATACCTATCATGGCATTCGTTCAGTCGATCCACAGCTGATCGAGATGGGCAAAAGCTATGGTCTGACTCGCTGGCAGCTTTATAAAGAAATCATCCTGCCAGGGGCAATGCCTTCAATTCTGGTCGGTCTACGCTTTTCACTCGGTCTGGTCTGGGTACTGCTGATTGTGGCGGAAACGATTTCTGCCCAGTCCGGTATCGGTTATATGACCATGAACGCGCGTGAATTCCTGCAAACCGATATCGTACTGGTAGGTATTTTACTGTATGCCCTGCTCGGTAAACTGGCAGATGTCCTGGCTGTAGCCTTGGAACGATTCCTGCTGCGCTGGCATGCTGGCTATCAAAAATAATTGAAAAAATATTGAGGAGCATGTGATGACTGATCTCAGCTTAGGGCGTCTTGCCAATGATTCGACTGCAGTGCAGGAGCCTGCTGCAACCGATATCAATCCCAATACCGTTGCGGGTGCCGAAATTATTATTGAACAGCTGCACAAGTTCTATGGCTCAGTGAAGGTACTGGAAGATCTGGACCTGCATATTCAGCCGGGTGAATTTCTGGCGATTGTTGGACGTAGTGGCTGTGGTAAAAGTACCCTGCTCCGTCTGATTGCCGATCTTGAAAAACAGAGCTATGGCGAAATTAAATTCAAGTCTGCGCGTCATATCCGTGAAGGCATTACCGCTGATGATATCCGTGTGATGTTTCAGGATCCGCGTTTATTGCCATGGCGGAGCATCGAACAGAATGTGCAACTCGGCCTACCAAAAGACCGGCATGACAATGCTTCACAAATGCTGGAGAAAGTCGGCTTAAAAGAGAAAGCCGGGCTCTGGCCTTCACAACTGTCTGGTGGTCAGCGTCAGCGTACTGCCCTGGCACGCGCCTTATCGCATAAGCCGCGTATTTTACTGCTGGATGAACCACTTGGTGCACTGGATGCCTTGACCCGTCTGGATATGCAGAACCTGATTGAAAAATTATGGACTGAACAAGGCTTTACCGCGATTCTGGTCACCCACGACGTGAGTGAGGCCGTACAACTCGCTGACCGGATTATCCTGCTAGATAAAGGCCATATTGCCAAAGAGTTCAAAGTTGATCTGCCACGTCCACGACAAAAGAATGTGAAATTTGCCGAACTTGAACAACAGGTTCTGAATGCGGTTTTGGCAACCTGAAATGCGAGGGAATCCGGAATAGCTGTTTATTCTGGATTTCTTTATTTCGAATCTAGAGAACCTACATCTTATTGATTATTTATTCAGCAATTGGCAAAATTTCAACTTCATTCATTAATTTTATTTTAACTTTATGATGCCTCAAGGTAATAATTAGTACTTAAAAAATAATCAACCTTTTCAAAAACTTGGTTTTTAATTCTTACGCCTTAAACCGATACTAATTGTATCTTTAATCTAAAGAATAAATCATCGTTATTCATAAAATTAGCGCCTGACTTGATGCACAAATCTGATGATTTGACGTACAATTAAAAATTCCCTTTTTTAATTGTTTTTAATATTTGCTGATGGAACAAAAAAAGAGTACTCAAAAACGCAACCAGCTGCTGAATGCTGCACTCGATGTTTTTTCCCTATACGGTTTTAATGGGGCGAGTTTGGATGAGATCGCACAAATTGCAGAAATGCATAAGTCGAATATTTTCTATTATTACGAAAATAAAGAGGCGCTCTATGTAGAGGTTTTAACGACCGTTCTACAAAAATGGCTGGCACCTTTACAAATGCTAGAAGCTGATCTTGAGCCTGAAGAAGCGATTACCAATTATTTGATGCAAAAAATTGAAGTATCGCGTACCCAGCCTAAAGCTTCGCGCTTATTTGCTCTGGAAGTGATTCAGGGTGCGCCGCACATTTTAGAAATCTTAAAAGGTCCATTGAAAAAACTGGTCAAGCGTAAAGCCAAAGTGATTTCAAACTGGCAGGAACAAGGCAAGATTTCTAAAGATATCGATCCTGAACTGCTGATTCTGAATATCTGGGCCGTGACCCAGAACTATGCAGATTTCGCGACTCAGATGGAAATGGTAACAGGTAAGACCTTGCGTAACCGCAGCATGCAACAACGGATTATCCAGCATACTGTACATATGATGCTGTACGGCGTACTTCCGCGTACACAAGAAAAATAGGTCAACGCAAAAAGCATTTGGCATACGACCATAAATTTTATGGTCGCCGACCCCTTCTCTCACCCTTTATTATTATTTTAACGTTTGATATAAATTCAATAATTTCTGCGCACCTAGCAGCAGATTATCTTCCCAGTCCAAATGAGCACTATCATCTGCACCGTCAGTAATATATTTAACTGAAATTAGGCGCACATTCAATTTTCTGCATACCTTGGCCAGCGCATAGCCTTCCATATCCACCAGCTGACAAGCCACTTTCGGCAAGCCTGTTTCAAAGCTGTCCCCTGTTCCACAAATTCCTTTCGGTAAATGGGCAAAAAACGGTTCCAGATCAATTGCGCCTGGCAAATGATCATCCATCGGGGTAATACCAACTTCAAATCCTAGTGGTGAAACATCCATATCACGTTGTACAAAACGCTTAACTTCGACCAGTTCATGCGCTTTGAAATGGGAACTGCCTGCGGTGCCGAGATTAATCAGGGTCTTGCAGCCAGTTTTCTGAATCACTTCAAAAGCCTTAAAAGCAGCATTCACCTTGCCGATGCCACTATAGTGGACTTCTGCACCTTCTGCTTCGAACAAACCTTTGGATTCACTGGCCAATGCCATAATGAGTGCCGAATCTGACATGCAAACTACCCGAGACTGAGAAAACCGTGACATTAGAAAGCAAAATCCGGGCAATGAAAAGCGGGTTTTTAGATTTCTATTTTGTAGATCTTTCACTTAAATAACCACAGAAGATTCTTGAATGGCACGCTTTCTTCTTAATGTGTTTCGTGATTTTTCAATAATTTTTTTGCATAAAAACACAACAACAAGACGAATCGTTGAGATTATGGCAATATATAGCCTTTCCTATTTTTCAATTCCCTGATTTCGCCTATGCAGCTGCTCCGTCTCAATGCTTTAGCGTCCCATTCTGAATTGCCAAAAACCGCCGTTACGATTGGTAATTTTGACGGCGTGCATCTGGGTCATCAGGCCATGATCAAACAGTTAAAAGCTGTTGCAGAAGCTGAGCAACTAAAAACTGTTGTGATGATCTTCGAGCCACAACCGCTTGAATTTTTTAAAGGTTATGAAGCACCGCCACGTATTTCTTCTTTGCGTGAAAAGGTAGAATATCTAAGTGAACTAGGTGTGGACTATATTGCGGTCGCCAAGTTTGATCATCATTTCCGAAGCCTGAGTGCCGAAGCCTTTGCCGACATTCTGAAAGATAAACTGAATGCAGCACATCTGGTCTTGGGGGATGATTTTCACTTTGGTAAAAACCGTCAGGGCAATAGTGAATTCCTGCGAGATTACGGATTTAAGGTCACCAACCTGCATACTATTGCGTTAGATGGTGAACGGGTCAGTTCTACCCGCATCCGTCAGACCCTGCAAGCGGGCGACCTGGCTCTGGCAGCCAAATTACTGGGACGTCCTTATAGTATTACCGGCCGGGTGCAATACGGCGACCAGATTGGCCGTACCATTGATTTCCCGACCATTAATATCCGGTTAAACCGGCATAAACCCTGCCTGCAGGGCATTTATGGGGTTGAAGTCGTCTGTGAAACCGGATCACTCAGCGCCAAGGTTCAGCAGGAAAATCCTGAACAGCCGGGTATTGCCGGCTATGATCAGGGCAGCCTGTTTGGTGCCGGTCATGTGGGTACCCGCCCTGCGATCAAACAGACTCATCCGGAATGGCGATTAGAAGTACATTTTCCTGATGTTTCTGCTAATCTGTATGGCCTGTTAATGCGGGTAACCTTCTTGAATTATCTGCATGGCGAAAAAGATTATCCTTCGCTTGAAGCGTTAAAGGCCGGAATTGATGATGATGTTGAGAAACTGCTTGAGTTTCGTCGAAAACACCCCACATTTCCCTTTTAATGTCCCGTATTTTTATTGTAAAACGTGTCAGTCTAATGACTGATTAAATTGGAAGACAACTTGCATGAGCGATAAGCAAACTCCTGAAAATGCAGTGGATTATAAAGCCACGCTGAACCTCCCAGGTACTGACTTTGCAATGAAAGCAAATCTGGCAGTACGTGAAGCGAAATGGTTAGAAGAGTGGTATGCCGATGACATTTATCAGCAGATTCGTGCATCGCGAATTGGCAAGAAAAAATACGTGCTTCATGACGGCCCTCCATATGCCAATGGCCAGATTCACCTAGGTCATGCAGTCAACAAGGTACTAAAAGATATCATCATTAAAAGCCGCATCATGGACGGCTTTGATGCGCCTTATGTGCCAGGCTGGGATTGTCACGGTCTTCCAATTGAACTCAAAGTTGAAGACAAAGTCGGTAAGGTCGGTGTTAAAGTGGATGCACCTACTTTCCGTAAAGCTTGCCGCGAATATGCATTGAGCCAGGTTGAGCTACAGAAAAAAGACTTCATCCGTATGGGTGTGTTTGGCGACTGGAGCAATCCTTACCTCACCATGAACTTCAAGCAGGAAGCCAACATCGTGCGTTCACTCGGTGAAATCGCGAAAAATGGCCATATCCAGCCAGGTCTTAAACCGGTGAACTGGTGCTTGGACTGTGGTTCAGCACTGGCTGAAGCTGAAGTTGAATATGAAGATAAAAAATCAGATGCAATCGACGTGGGTTTCACCGTGGTTGATCTGGCGGATCTGTCTGCACGTTTAGGTGTTGAAGTTAAAGACTCAACTGATATCGTGATCTGGACCACAACGCCTTGGACACTTCCTGCGAACCAGGCGGTTGCACTGCATGCTGAAATTGAATACCAACTGGTTAAAGCACGTGCTGAAGATAAAGCTGCACAAAACTTTATTCTGGCTAAAGATCTGGTTGAATCTGCAACTGAGCGTTATGGCTTTAACGCGGTTGAAGTGATTGCTGATTTTGCCGGTGCGAAACTTGAGAATCTGGTACTGCAACATCCTTTAATTGCTGAGCGTCAAGTGCCAGTCATTTTGGGTGAACACGTCATCGCGACCAGCGGTACCGGTGCTGTACATACTGCGCCTGGCCATGGTGTAGACGACTATAAAGTTGGTCTGCTGTATAACCTGAAAGTAGATAATCCAGTGGGCGGTAATGGTGTGTATTTACCGACTTCACCACTATTTGCAGGCGAGCACATCTACAAGGCCAATCCCCAAATTATTGCGGCACTTGGCGAAGCTAACAAGCTATGGGCACATAAGCCTATCAAGCATAGCTACCCGCACTGCTGGCGTCATAAAACTCCGATTATCTTCCGTGCGACCCCACAATGGTTCATCAGCATGGATGAAAAAGGTCTGCGTCAGGGTGCATTGAATGCCATTGAAAATGACATCAGCTTTGTACCGGATTGGGGTAAAAACCGTATCCAGGCGATGATCGAAGGCCGTCCGGACTGGTGTATCTCACGTCAACGTACCTGGGGTGTACCAATTCCATTCTTCGTGCATAAAGACACCAATGAATTGCATCCTCGTACACCTGAACTGATCGAAGAAGTCGCGAAACTGATCGAACAGGAAGGTATTGATGCCTGGTATAACCGTGAAGCCAAAGACTTCATCGGTGATGATGCTGAGCAGTACAACGCGGTTCGCGATACCTTAGATGTATGGTTTGACTCTGGTACAACCCACTATGCAGTGCTGCGTGACCGTGAAGAATTGACCGATCCGGCTGATTTATATCTTGAAGGTTCTGACCAGCACCGTGGCTGGTTCCAGTCTTCATTATTGACCTCTATGGCAATCAATCAACGTGCGCCATACAAAGGTCTGCTGACTCACGGTTTCGTGGTCGATGAGAAAGGCCGCAAGATGTCGAAATCGCTGGGTAATATTATTACTCCGCAAGACATTATCAAGAACATGGGTGCAGACGGCCTGCGTTTCTGGATTGCTTCAGCAGATTACCGTTATGAAATGACCGCAGGTAAAGAAATCTTTAACCGTGCGTCAGATGGTTATCGTCGTATCCGTAATACCCTGCGTTTCTTGTTGGCAAACCTGAATGGCTTCAACCCGGCAACTGATGCTCTACCAGTAGATCAACTGATTGCACTGGATCAATACATCCTGCAACGCGCGAATGATGTACAGGAAACCATCAAGAAAGCATATGAAGATATGAACTTCCATATCGTGACAAATGCCTTGACCAACTTCTGTATTAACGACCTCGGTGGTTTCTACTTAGACATCATCAAAGACCGTCAGTACACCACTAAAGCAGACTCGCAGGCACGTCATTCTGCGCAAACTGCGCTATATCATCTGGTACAAGCCTTTGTACGCTGGATGGCACCAATCCTGAGCTTCACCGCTCAAGAAGCATGGCCACTAATTCCAGGTCAAAGCGAGAAATATGTGTTCACTGCTGAATGGTACGATATTCCAGTTTCAGCACAAGAAAACCTGTTGTCTGAAGCAGACTGGCAAACCCTGATTGCAGTCAAATCTGCGGTCAACAAGCACATTGAAAATGCGCGTAACGAGAAACTAGTGGGTTCAAACCTGTCTGCCAAAGTTGAGCTGTGGGCCAATGATGAACTGAAAGCTGTTCTAGACCGTCTGGGTGATGAGCTGCGTTTCGTTCTGATCACTTCTCAGGTAATCGTGAATCCGTTTGATGCTGCTCAAGGCAATGACGCTGAACTTGAAGGCCTACGCGTAAAAGTATCTGCGGCAGATGGCGAGAAATGTGTACGCTGCTGGCATGTGCTTCCTGATGTGAATACACATGCCTCACATCCAGGACTATGCGGTCGTTGTATCATTAACCTCCCGAGCGGCCAAGGTGAAGAGAGAAAATATGCCTAACCCACAGCAGAAAAAGGGTCTGTTCCAGTTCTATCCTCACAATTTGTGGTGGATCGGACTGGCTATTCTGGCGATCATTCTAGATCAATGGACCAAATGGATTGCGGTAACACATCTGGAATATGCAGATCCGGTGCCCGTCCTGCCCTTTTTAAATTGGACACTATTACATAACTATGGCGCTGCCTTTAGTTTCTTGTCCGATGCTGGTGGCTGGCAACGCTATTTCTTTACCTCTCTTGCAGGTTTAGTGTCTGTGGTTTTCGTGTTCTGGCTGATGCGTATGCCAAAGAGCATGAAAGTCTTGCCACTAGCAGTTGCCCTGATTCTGGGTGGTGCTATTGGTAACCTGATTGACCGCATTTCTTTAGGTTATGTGGTCGACTTTATTCATGTCTATTATCAGAACAGCCACTTCCCTGCTTTTAATATTGCGGATAGTGCCATTACTTTAGGTACGATTCTGCTGCTGATTGATACGTTTTTCCTGGAAAAACACCGAATTCAACGTGCACAGGCGCAACATGACTGATTTTATTAATCCTAACGAGGAAACTCGTGTTGAAGACGGCTCTAAAGTCGAGCTTCATTTTTCTGTCGCGATCGAAAGTGGCGTAGAAATTGACAATACCCGTAGCCGTGAAGAACCGGTAAGCCTGACCATCGGTGATGGCAACCTATTACCAGGTTTTGAAAAAGCCTTGATGGGCTTGCGTGCTGGTGACCGTCGTACTGTCAGCCTTCTGCCCGAAGATGCTTTTGGTCCGTGGAATCCTGAAAATGTCCAAAAATTTGATACGGTGAAATTTGGCGAACGTCCGATCGAAGGTCACATGATCGAGTTTGAAGACAAGGCCAAATCGACTTTGTATGGCGTAGTAAGATCCGTAAATGATGATATTACCGAAGTGGACTTTAATCATCCGCTTGCAGGTAAAAATATCACCTTTGAAGTCGAAATCTTCAAAGTTACTCCAGCTGGCCAGCAAGGCGTGAAGCTGATGTAATATCGGCTAATCACATGATTTAAAAGAGCTCCTTCGGGAGCTTTTTTAGTTTCTGGATACAAATCCTCCCTAGTCTCTGTTCAGAAATCTGATTAATTTAATTTGATGAGCATGCGATAAGAAAGGGAAAGATATGAAAATTTATATTGTGGTTGGCAGTGTGCGTGAAGGACGTACAGCAATTAAGGTCGCACATTGGGTACTACAGGAAATTAAAAAATATGGTTTTAGCACGCTTGAAACCGAACTTGTCGACTTAAAAGAATGGGATCTTCCGCTTTTTGCTGGTTCTCATCCCCCATTGACCGGTATTTATGATCAACCGAAACAGCAGGAATGGGCCGACTTTATCGCTCTTGCGGATGCACTTATTTTTATCAGTCCTGAATATAACCATGGCTATAGCCCAGCATTAAAGAATGCGCTGGATTATCTAGCCAAGGAATGGCAAGGCAAACCGGCAGCTTATATCGGTTATGGCGTCACCAACGGCTCACGTTCCATTGATCAGATCCGTCAGGTCGGCACTCAGCTTGGCATGGTGGATACCAATGCGATTGTAGAGCTGCGGGACATTTTTAGTCGCAATAAAGACTACAGCTTTGAAGGAAATGAATTCGACAATAAAACACTTAGAGATGTCGTGGATAAGCTGATCCAGTATGTCAGTGCCTGAGGACGACAGCGATGTGCGCTTTAGCCTACAGGCAGCGCAGAATTTGTCGGCTATTCTCACTTTCAGTTCAAGGCTATAGTTTGATTCATAGACAGACAGGAAGTCTGGAAAGCGATACAACAACAATAAAAAATGCAGAGTAACAGGACGTTGATAGGTCAGACAGGAGTCAGATCTGAGAAGCAAATCCAGAAAAGTCTCAACAGGATGTTGGGGCTTTTTTGTATTTAAAATCTGGTATTTTTTTTAATAAAATCAGATCTCTACATTAAAGCCTATATTGACATCACAGGCTGCTTACCCACCGCGGATTCCCCAATTTTCCAATGGACTTTCTCGCAGATGAATCAGAATATGATCAGACGGAATGCCCAATTTTCCCAAGCTTGCTACAATCTGCTGATACAGTTTGCGCTTGGTCTCCAGACTCCGTTCAGCGAAGCAGTCAATACCGATCAAGGTAAAGTATTCAGGCTGGGCCAGATGAGTCATCTACTGAAAACGTTGGGCTTCATGTACCACAAGCCGGATATTATGGTCATATTCAGGCAGTTGAAAGGCATTTTTCACACATTGAAATACGCTGTCGAGTAACTGCTCTTCATCAGCCTGAGAATACTGTTGCTGGACTTCAATTTGAACGGTAGGCATGTGCTTCTCCTTTTTATTATTTGATTGAATTCTTTTAGATATTTTTTATTGAATAGAGAGATGAGCCTCAATAAGGTCTTCTATCTTTACCATATCGTAAAATTATCCTGAGAACTCTGGAATTAATCGGATAAATATTCTTAAGTGAGCTTGTCGCCTCTGGCCTACAGCAGATGCGGTCAATGCCTCTACTCGGTTTTTCTGACTCAGGTTATATTGAGTGCATACCAAGACAGGAAGCCTTGCAAAAACAAGAATAAAACATCGGCAGGATGCTGATCGATACCGGAGGAAAGGTATCTGAGCTAAATTTGAAAAGGCCCTCACAGGAGTTGGGGCCTTTTTCTTTCATTGTATTATTAACTATTTAGCTTTTTACTAAGGTGCGGTCATCTTAAGCAACTTGGCTTTTGGACCATCTTCAATCACCCAGAGTGAGCCATCTTTGGCCTGAACCGCACCACGAATCCGCTCTTTCATATCCAGTCGCTGTATTTCTTTCGCAGGATTTTGAGTGGTATCAATCACGATCATTGCCTGAGAAGACAGACCTGTAGCAATGGCTTTATTTTTCCATTGAGGAAAGATATTACCTGTATAGAACAATAAGTCTGAAGGAGAAATTACTGGAGTCCAATCTAGTGCTGGTGCTTCGAACTCTGGTCGGGTACTGTGATCTGGAATCGGCTTGCCATCATAATGCTCCCCATTAGAGACAATCGGATAGCCATAATTTTTGCCCTTCATCACTTTATTCAGCTCATCACCGCCTTTAGGACCCATTTCAATCACCCAAAGCTGCCCTTGTGGATCAAATGCCAAACCGAGAGGATTACGGTGTCCCAGACTCCAGACCTGCTTGGCAATTTCGCCCTGATTCATAAATGGATTATCGGAAGGAATTGAACCATCATCATTCAGACGAATAATCTTGCCGGCATTAGATTTCATGTCCTGGGCTGGATTAAATTGCTGACGTTCACCCGAACTGATCCAGAGTTTATTATCTGAGCCAAAGATAATCCGGTGCCCATAATGACCCTGTCCGGAAGAAAATTTCGGTACCTGAGTCCAGATTTTCTTAATCTGAGTGAGCTGTGGCGTGCTCTTAGTGAGATCTAGCTTGCCACGAACCACAACTGCACCATAACCACCCTGCCCCTGTTCGGCATAACTGAGATATACCGACTGATTCTTGGCAAAGTCAGGATGGAGTGCGATATCGCCTAAGCCACCTTGTCCGCCATAGGCCACTTGAGGAATACCCTGAACAGTTTGAGTGCTGCGATTGGCTGGATTAAATAATTTTAATTTTCCTGATCTTTCGGTAATCAGTAAACGCTGATCTGGCAGCTCAATCAGTGCCCATGGCTCATTCAACTGCGCAAATTCTTCGACTTTATAAGCTTGCTGTGTGGTTTTGGCAGCGGATTGTCCAGCTGGGTATGCTGAAGTCTTGTCTTGGGCACAGGCAGTCAGGCTATAGGAACCTAAGCCTAATAATAAAATTGCTGCTATTTGAGTCTGTTTCATTGTTATTCTTCATGCTAATTTCATTCAGATAAGTACCAATTTAGCATTCCAGACAGCGGCTAAAATAATAAAAAATTAAAGGAATCGTAAGCGGATATAACATAATCTCAATAAGATAGCTGATGCATTAATTGAGTTTTTTATTATTTAATACAGGCTGAATCGCGAAGAATTTTCGCCTGATACAACTGCTGATCGGCTGTTTTTAGTAAACGATCAACATTTTTATAAATATACTCTGCATCCATAATCGCTGCTCCGACACTGATACTGATCCAGGTTTTGTCATCCCCACGATTGGCATGTTCTAAATTGAGCTGACGAATAACCTCACAAAGTTGCTCGGCAAAAGCTTTAGCTTCCTGCCAGGAAATATCTGCCAGTAAAACTGCAAATTCCTCTCCACCATAGCGGGCCAGAAAGTCATTTTCAGGCAATATTTGCTGAATAGTTTGAACCAGTGTTTTTAAAATATAGTCACCTTTGAGATGGCCATAATAGTCATTATAGTTTTTAAAATAATCCACATCGATCATATAAACAGCCAGCGAAGATTGGTTTGCTATCGCATGCTCATATTGCTGCTGAAGCTGTTCATTTAAGGCAAAGCGATTATAGGCACCTGTCAGCGAATCCACCCTCACCTGCTGCGCGAGTTTCTCATTAAGCAAGGTGATATCACGCGTACGGTCCTGAACCTTCTGATCAAGTTCTTTATTCAGGCGCAAAAGCTGCTTGTTTAACAACTCGGTATAATACTTTGCACCGCATAATCACGACTGAGCTGAAAGGTAATTAAAATAAAATAGGCACAGGAGGTATAAAATGCAATTTCAACTGAATCAATTACCTTAAGCGCAAGTAAATAGTCATGCAGGAAGGTCAGGCAGACCAGCACCACCGCAATAGAATTGATCTTGGAATAACGCACATGCGATTTGTGCATGCGGTAAGCGCCATAAAGCAGATTAATAAAGACCAGTACTGCAATACTAAAGCTCTGGAAAAAGAAGCTCTGGAATATATAAGGCAGCGTAAACAAGGTCACAGCTACATTGATACTAATTAGCAAAGCTGTGATTTTTAATAAATAAGGATTTAACAGTCGATATGGCAATAAATAAATATAAATCAGGAAGAACAGAGTCGCTAATTCAGTCAGTAAATACTCAAATCGTGTGCCCCATACCCAGGAAATATTCGTGAATAAAGTATAAATAAATGGGACTGCAAAGAAGCTACGTAGGCTCAAGCACAGAATAAATAACCCTAGAAACAGCAGCAAATTACCTGCTTGCGTTTTAAGGCTGCGAAACACTGCAAAGAACACCATAAAGCAGCCAATCATCAGCAGAACGCCACTGATCACACTTAAAGGGGAATTACCTGATCATAAAACTTATCCAGAACAGGCTGGTTAAAGCCAATAAACATGCTGTTTTCTAGCCTGCCACGGATATGGTGATAACTTGAAGCCTGAATGGTAATTATCACTTCCCGCGGTGAGGGAAAGAAAGAAGCCAGCTTTGGCGCCATCATGGTCTGATGCTGACCATGTATGCCTACTTTCCCTACTTCTATCAGGAGATGATCATTGACATACATACGATAAGCCCCATACTGATATGGTACGTAAATATAAACCGCATGATTAATGGCTGACTCAGGCAGCCTGAAGGTTTTTTGAAAAGTTCCAATATGGTCTTTATAACCTGCTAAAGGCAGGAAAGAATTAGGTAAATGAACTTTTTCAGCAGCAAGAGTCTGACTAGGGGAATTTAACTGAGATGGTCACTGCCCAGAAGTGGGATCAATCAGCTGATTGGGGTAGAAATCCCATTCGCCATCAAGTTTGACATACTGATGATGATCAAAATTTAATTCTGTTACAGCGTATAGCTGTGGAGAAATCAAACTGAGCCATATCAACACAAATATGTTTATGAGAATCTGCTGCATATGACTCAGAGAATAAAAAATATTTACACGAGTAGTATAACATTTCACAACTGATCAGAGATTATACAGCCGTAAAAATTAGTCGTTAAAGATAAGAAAGGTTTATATATTATATAAAAAAAGCCCCCTGCGTGAGCAGAGGGCTTTTGGAATAATGAGCTGGCGATGACTTACTCTCACATGGGAAACCCCACACTACCATCAGCGCTAAGAGGTTTCACTTCTGAGTTCGGGAAGGGATCAGGTGGTTCACTCTTGCTATGGTCGCCAGCACAACTGGTATGCTTACTCGCTATGGTCTTATCTACGTTGCTTGCGCTTCGTTTGCCTAGCTTTCTTCAAATAGAATGCATTAACAGATGTATCTGAGTTCTTGCAAGTAGAACTAAGCAGTGCTTAATTATACTCTCATTTGTTCGATTAGCTTAACTAAATCAAGGCTTCGTCTGATCGTTAGATCAATATGAAATCAATTGATGCTTTATATACAACTGCTTG